>JBKJLJ010000083.1:0-5066 GCA_046597015.1 Bryobacteraceae bacterium | reverse complement strand
GGGGGGTGCTCGATGGTGCTTTGGTGCCTGGTGGTGATCTGCGGACGGATGCAGGCGTACAACTGGTTCGATAAGGCGCGGGGTTGAGGGCGATGGATTTGCTGCCGCTTTTTCAATGGTTCGAAGCGGCCGTGATCGGGACGACGATCCGGGAGTCGCTGTGGCTGTTTCCACTGATTCAATGCGGGCACCTGCTGGCGCTGGCGATGTTGGGCGGGGCGGTGCTGGTGGTGGACTTGCGTCTGCTGGGGCTGGGGTTGCGGGGGGTGCCGGTTTCGGAGCTGGCAGAAAAGGTGCACCCGTGGCTCGTGGGATCGCTCGCCATGATTGTGGGGACGGGGGGATTGATGTTCTTATCGGAAGCGCTGAAGTGCTTCTACAGTCCGCCGTTTTGGTACAAGATGGGGCTGCTGGTGGCCGCGACGATTTTTGCGTTGACGGTGCGGCGGCGGGTGCTGGGGAGCGATGTGGGACGGGTGGGGGCGGGGTTGACGGCGGTGACGTCGATGGGGCTGTGGCTGGGGGTAGGGTTTGCGGGGCGTTGGATTGCGTTCTACTAAATGTTATGGTTATTGGCGCATGCGAAATTTTGCCATTTTGATGTTGGTGGTAGTAGGTCAGGCTTGGGGACAAGTTCCCCGGTTGCCGAACGGGAAGCCGGATTTTAATGGAATTTGGCAGGCGGTGAGCTCCGCGCATTTCGACGTGGAACGGCACATGGCGCGGCATAGCTTGATGCTGCGCGACGGGCCGCATGGGCCTCTGCCGGCGGTGCCGGTGCTGCGACTGGGGGCTGTGGGGGCCGTGCCGGGTGGGATGGGCGTCGTGGAGGGCGGGATGATCCCCTATAAGCCCGAAGCGGCGAAGTTGCGGGATGAGAATCGGCGGAATTGGCTTGACCGGGATCCGGAGATCAAATGCTACTTGCCTGGAGTTCCGCGGGCGACTTATATGCCGTTTCCGTTTCAGATTGTGCAGAATCAGGCGCAGTTCTTCTTTGCCTACGAGTACGCGGGGGCCGTGCGGGACATCTACTTCAAAGACCCGGGGCCGGCGGAGACGGATTCGTGGATGGGCCAATCGGTGGGCAAGTGGGAGGGCGATACGCTGGTGGTGGAGGTGGCGGGATTTAACGATCAGACTTGGTTTGACCGATCCGGGACGCACCATAGCAGCGGGTTGAAGGTGGTGGAACGGTATACGTATCTGACGCCGAACCATGTGCAGTATGAGGCGACGATGACGGACCCGGCGGTGTTCACGCGGCCGTGGAAGATTTCGCTGCCGTTGTATCGGCGGATGGAAAAAGACGCGCGGCTGATGGATTTCAAGTGCGTCGAATTTGTGGAAGAGTTGGTATTTGGTGAGCATCGGCGGAAGCCGTTGCCGAGGTGATTATGCAGATGCGAATGATGGCGATGCTAGCGATTGCCGGGGCGGGCTGGGGGGCGGAGATTCCGCGGACTCCGGACGGGAAGCCGGACCTTTCGGGCACCTATGATATAGCGACGCTGACGCCGCTGACGCGGCCGGCGAGTTTGGGCGAACGGCAGTCGTTGACCGACGCCGAGGCGAAGACGCTGGCCGACCAGGCGAAGGCGGTAGCGGCGGCGAAGAACAAGGCGAGCGACCCGAATCGGAAGGCGCCGCCGGCGGGTGGAGACGGATCCGAAGGCCCGGCGGGAAACGTGGGGGGCTACAACACTCTATGGGTGGATATTGGCGAAGGTGCGTTTAAGGTCGACGGGAAGTGGCGGACGTCGATTCTGATTGATCCGCCGAATGGACGGATGCCCCCCGTGACAGCGGAGGCGCGGAGGCTGGGGGCGGAGCGGGCGAAGATGTCGCGGCCGAATCGGGGCGATGCGTTTTGGATTACGGAAGGGATTTCGCCGGGGCCGTACGACGACCCGGAGATGCGGCCGACGGCGGAGCGGTGTTTGCTCTCGTTCGGGTCGGGCGGGGGGCCGCCGATGTTGCCGGTGATGTACAACAACCTAAAGCAGCTTGTGCAGACGAAGGATACGCTCGTGATCTTGAACGAGATGGTACACGATGCGCGGGTGGTGCGGATCAACGGCGAGCATGAGCCGCCGGAGATTCGGCGGTGGTTGGGCGATTCGATTGGGCGTTGGGAGGGGGATACGCTCGTGGTGGATACGACGAACTTCAACGACAGTCCGGCATTGAACGGGGCGACGCGGAATCTGCACGTGATTGAACGGTTTAAGCGGATTGATGGGAAGTCGCTGCTGTATGGGTTTACAGTGGAGGATCCGACGATTTGGACGAAGCCGTGGAGCGGTGAGATCCTATGGCCAGCGACGGATCAGCGGATTTTCGAGTATGCCTGCCACGAGGGGAACTACTCGTTTGGTGGAATTTTGAAGGGCGCGCGGCTGTTAGAGGCTGAGGCGGAAAAGAAGGTGAAAAAATGACGGCGAAGACGAGAGTGATGCTGGGTGTGGCGGCGGCCTGCGGGCTGGGATTGGTGTTTGTACAGGTGCGGAGCGTGTATGCGCATCATGCGTTTGGGGCGGAGTTTGACCCGAACCGGCCGGTGTTGTTGAAGGGCCCGGTGACGCGGGTGGAATGGATCAATCCGCATACCTGGATCCACTTGGAGACGACGAAGGCGGACGGGAAGAAAGAGATTTGGATGGTGGAGGGGGGGACGCCGAACAGCTTGCTGCGGCGGGGTTTGAAGCGGGATTCGATTCAGCCGGGGCAGGCGATTATTGTGGATGGGTATCAGGCTAAGGACCGGTCGAACCGGGCGAATGGCCGGGATATTACGCTGCCGGGGGGGCAGAAGTTTTTCATGGGTTCTTCAGGGACGGGGGCGCCGTATGATGCTCCGGGGAAAGACGAGCGGAAGTAAGTTGAGAGGTGGGTGGTTCCGGATTCAAGACCCTCTTGCAGGGTGACAGATGGCCTCAACAGGGGTAGAATCGGACGCAGGTATGACCGCAGTTAATTTCGACCGTATCACCGTAGACCCGAAGCAGATGAATGGTCAGCCGTGTATCCGTGGTATGCGCCTTAGCGTGCGTCGCGTGGTTGAAGCGGTTTCTCTCTATCCAGAAAGGAAGGAGCTTTTTCGTGAGTACCCGGAGTTGCTAGAAGAGGACGTGAGGCAGGCACTCGAATTTGCAGCCGCCAATCTGGAAGATGTAATCGAATTCCGGGTGGCATGAAGCTTCTTCTCGACCAGGGAATTCCCCGTTCGACGGCGGTATTACTTCGTGAAAGGGGAATCGACGCAATTCATGTTGGCGAGATTGGGATGGCCACAGCAGCAGACGAGGCGATCATCGAGTACGCTCGCTCGAACGGAAACTCCGTCGTAACTCTCGACGCGGACTTCCACTCCCTGATCGCGGTTGCTGGCGCGTCTCGTCCATCAGTCGTGCGACTCAGAGTTCAACGGCTCAAGGCACCTGAAGCCGCGAATCTCATCTGGATCGCACTGGAGCGAATCGAACGGGAACTTGAAGCGGGGAGTTTTATCACCGTAACCGCAAACTCGATTCGGATTCGTAGGCTTCCAGTTACGGCAGAGTGAAGACGAAGACCGTGGGGGCGCCGGCGTGGCCTCCCCACCAAAAGGCGGAGGGGCGGCCGGACATAACGGCGACGTGCTGCTTGCCTTCGATTTCGTAGGAGATGACGCCGCCGCCGATCGGCCCGCCGGTTTGGAAGCGGTGGAGGACCTTGCCGTTCTGGGCGTCGAGGGCTAGAAAATGCCCGGTTAGTTCGCCCGCGAAAACGACGCCGCCGGCGGTGGTGGTGACGGCGGCGACGACGGGTTGGGAAGATTTGTATTTCCAGCGGGGCTCTCCCGTGACGGCGTCGACGGCGGAGATCCAGCCTTGCTTTTGGGGGTCGGGGCGGGCGGTTCCCCCCAAGTACATGGCCCCGGGGGAGTAGGTAACCGCTTCTTCGGCGCTGGCGGTGAACGTGGCGCACCAGTCGACGGCGGGGGTGTAAAGCATCCGAGTGAGGGGGTTGTAGGCGGGGCCGTTCCATTGGACGCCGCCGAAGATGCCGGGGCAGGCGTGGGTGGGTTTGGTCGTGACCGGAACGGTGTGATTGTCGAGAGTCGTGATGGGGGTTTCGTAGAGGGGCTTTTTGGTTTCGCGGTCTAGCGTGCGCAGGATGCCGTCTTTGCCGACGGTGGCGACGAGACTGACATCGCGGCCGCCGACGTTGGCCTGGAAGAGAGGGCTGACTTGGGTGAGGTCCCAATCGTGGGAGTCATTCGAGACCATCTGCTTGTGCCAGCGGAGGGCACCGGTGCGGGCGTCGAGGGCGACGATGGAGTTGGTATAGAGATTGTCGCCGGGGCGGAGATAGGAGGGGAGGTCGGGGGCGGGGTTGGTGACGGCGATGAAGAGTTCGGCCTTTTCGGGGTCGAGGGAGAAGGGGGTCCAGACAGCGCCGCCGCCGAGCTTGATGTTTTTGGGATTAGGCCAGTTTTCGGGGGTGACGGTGCGGAAGCGCCACAGGGGTTGACCGTCGGAAAGGCGGAAGGCGCCGACCCAACCGGGGACCCCGTTTTCGCTACCGGCGGGGCCGATGAGGATTTTGTCTTCGAAGATGAGCGGGGCCATCGTGAAGGCTTCGCCGATGACGGTATCGGCGGCGCGGCGGGCCCAGAGCATTTTGCCGGTGTCGAGGTTCAGGGCGAGAAGATAGCCGTCGGAGGTTCCGCGGATGAGGTAGCCATCTTTGATGGCGGCACCGCGGTTATTGAGCCAGCTTTCCTTGGCTTTCGGGGCCCATTCGTGCTTCCAGAGGAGGGCGCAGGTTTGGGCGTCGATGACGGCGGTGGAGCGGACTCCGGTGAGGATCATCCGGCCGTTGTAGACGAGGGGGCCGGTTTGGAAGTTGCTTTGTTCGCCGAGTTGGAAGGCGCAGGCGACGCGGAGTTGGGGGGCGTTGGCGGGGGTAATTTGGGTGGACTGGACGTAGCGGGAGCCGGAGTAGTCGTGGGTGTGATAGAGCCAATCCTTCATCGACGAGTAGGCGGCGGTGAGTTCGGCTTGGGTGGGGCCGAGGCCGGT
>JBKJLJ010000043.1:0-5776 GCA_046597015.1 Bryobacteraceae bacterium | reverse complement strand
CGCTGGTTCGATACCTCCGCCTTCTCCCGCAACGCGCCTTTCACGTATGGCAATGCGGGCCGCAACCTGATCACCGGACCAGGGGAGGTGAGTCTCGATGTCGCGCTGTACAAGTCATTCCGTTTCGGCGAACGCGTTCGGATTCAGTTCCGCACTGAAGCTTTCAACCTGACGAACACCCCGAATTTTGGCGTTCCCAACGGACAGGTGGGCAATCCCAACTTTGGCACGATCGGCAGCGCTTCGAGGCCAAGGAACCTGCAGTTTGGACTCAAGGTGATTTTCTAGCAAGCAGCCTTACGACCGATCTCGGTCAGTTGCCGGATATTCGCGGCTATCGTCAGATGCGACGGGAATCAGATGCGACGGGAATAAGGATGAAACCTTGGGGGACGAGTTGGAAGGTATGGACGGTACCTACTACAATCGCGAAGCAGGCGGCCAGGACGGCGAGTGACGGCGAAACCATTTTAAGGTCACTGGCGCGTCTGGCGTCTCGAGTCGGTGTAAGCCCGGAGTTGACGGAACGCTTCTTCGCCATCAATTCCTTGGCTCGCATCCAGTTCATTGAGGCCCTCGGCGATGAGTCCGTCGATTTCTTCAGGGGTAAACTCTTGGTCCAGGTCCTTGGGCTCTTACCGAATGCAACAACTTCGCTGTTGACGGTTCGGAATACCATCCTCCTGCCTTCCTTGATGGTGAGGCCCAGGATCTCTCCATAGTCCCTCTGGAAAAGGCGGTGTTCGGCACCAGTGTCCAGCTTCGTGTCGAGGTTTACCTGCGCGTCACCCAGTCGCAACGTCACTGGTATGACGATTCCGTTCCGATCATTGGCCTCGTACTGATAGCTCTTTCGGAATTCGAGCTTTGGCATCGTTTACCAGCCAGCGAACGGGATCGTGTCCTCAGCCTCGACCAAGACCACGTAAGGGGCCGCGATGCCAATCGCTCGGGCGGCTTTGTAGACATCGACCGCAGTAGGCCCGGAAGCGAGGAGAGTTTCGCCGCTTAGGGCAACCCACTGGCCGAGATAGGCGCTTCGGTGAGCCGAGACCCAGCGACGCTCCATCCGGTGGTCATCCTGGGGAAAGTTTACCGGGTAGAGGCTTTCGCGGCTTAGCGCCTCGTCGGAGAGTACTGGCACATCGGGAAAACTGTCTGCCCACTCGATGAAAGCCGCTGCTCTTTCTTCGCCGGTTAACTTCGGTAGTTGCGCTCGAGCGGCTTCGCGGTCCACTACCTCGCGGATGTAGTCGGCCAAGGAGATTCCCCGTTCCCGGGCAAGGATGCTTAGGCCGTTCTCAACGTCGGGATCGAGATGCAACGTTATGGAAATCGCTTTTTCACTGTAACGGATTTTCTAGTCGCCGGTGGGGGCGTAGGCCCTTTCTCCGGGGCTCGAGGCGCTCGGCGTTTGGCTGCTCATTCGGGGGCGGCTGATTCGGCTTTGGACCTTCGCCAGATACAGGTATACCACCGGCGTTAGGTAGAGGGTGATTAGCTGGGAGAAGAGCAGGCCTCCGACTACGCATAGGCCTAGCGGGCGGCGGGATTCTCCTCCGGCCCCTTGGCCTAGGGCTATCGGCAGGGCGCCGAGGAGGGCGCACATCGTCGTCATCATGATCGGACGGAATCTTACTAGGCAGCCTTCGTAGATCGCTTCATAGGGTGTTTTCCCTTCGCTGCGCTCGGCTTCCAGGGCGAAGTCGATCTGCATGATCGCGTTCTTCTTTACGATCCCTACCAACAGGATCAGGCCTACGAAACTGTAGATGTTTAGGTCTAGTTTGAACAGGTACAGCGTCAGGAGAGCTCCGAAGCCGGCGGAGGGGAGGCCGCTCAGGATCGTGATCGGGTGGATGAAGCTCTCGTACAAGATCCCCAGAACGATGTAGACGACGAAGATGGCTACCGCTAATAGGAGCATCAGGTTCTTCGAAGATTGCTGGAAAGCGGCGGCTGTCCCCTGAAAGGTTCGGCTTACGTTCGTCGGCAACGTCTGATCCGCTACCGCTTCGATCTTCTCGACTGCGTCACCCAGGGATGTGCCGGGGGCGGTATTGAAGGCTATCGTCACTGCCGTTAACTGGCCGTAGTGGTTGATCGCTTGGGGGCCGGCTTTGGGCTCCATCTTCACCAGGCTGTCTATCGGGACCAGCTTGTCATCGGTCGAGCGGACGTATAGGTTAGACACGTCGCCGGGGGTCGATTGGAAGGGGCGTTCCACCTCCATCAATACCCTGTATTGGTTGTCGGGGGCGTAGATCGTCGAGATCCAGCGGGGGCCGTAGGCGTCGAATAACGCGTTCTCGATCTGCTCTGGCGTTACGTGCAGCGTCGCGGCTTTGTCTCGGTCAATCAGGACGTGTAACTCGGGGTTCTTGATCTGCAAGTCCGAAGTCACGTCCATCAGGCCGGGGATTTTAGCCATCTCTTTTTCTAGTTCGGGGGCGGACTTATAAAGAGTATTCGTGTCGCTGCTTAAGAGGGTGTATTGGTAGAGGCTCTTGGTTAGCGAGCCGCCGATGCGGATGGTCGGGGGGTTCTGGAGGAAGACCCGCATGTTCGGGAGGACGTTTAGCTTCGGGCGGAGCCTGGCGATTACTTGTTCGACGGATTCTTTGCGCTCGTGCAAGGGGATCAGGTGGAAGAACATTCGACCGAAGTTCGGGCCTCCGGTGGCTACAGCGCCGGAGGTTCCTCCCATTCCGCTGAAAAATGCCTCGACGGCTGGATCCTTTCGGGCGATATCGGCGAGCTTCTGGATGTTCTCCGCCATCGTGAGATGCGAGGTCCCTTGGGGGCCTTCGACGATCGCTAAAATGTTGCCTTGATCCTCCGTCGGGATGAAGCCCTTGGGCACCAATTGGAAGAGATAGACGGTGCCCGCTAAAATCGCGAAACTGACGGCCAGGACTACGGGGCGATGGCGGAGCGTCCATTTCAGGGTCACGTCGTAAAGGTGCAACATGCCATCGAAGATCCGCTCGGTGAACATGTAGAGCTTGCCGTGGCTGCCTTGGTGGGGCTTCAGGAAACGGGCTGAGAGCATGGGCGTCAACGTGACGCTGACGAAGCCGGAGACGAGAATCGCTACGACGATGGTGACGGAGAACTCGCGGAAGAGGCGGCCGAGGATGCCGCCCATGAATAAGAGCGGGATGAAGACGGCGGCGAGGGAGACCGTCATGGAGACGATGGTGAAGCTGACTTCGCGGGCGCCGTCAAAGGCGGCTTGGAGGGGCGGGGTGCCCAGTTCCATGTGGCGGACGATGTTTTCGAGGACGACGATGGCGTCGTCAACGACGAAGCCGATGGCTAGGATGAGCGCCATCATCGATAGATTGTCGAGGCTGTAATTACAGAGATACATCACCGAGAAGGTTCCGAAGACGGCGATGGGGAGGGCGAGGGAGGGGATGATGGTGGCGGAGACGTTGCGTAAGAAGAGGAAGATCACCATGATGACCAAGCCCAGGGTTAGGAACATGGTGTACTGCACGTCTTCAAACGATTCGCGGATGGAGATGGCTCGGTCAGTAAGGGTGGTGAGGGTGACGGTGGGGGGGAGGGTGGCTTTGAAGCCGGGGAAGAGGGCTTTGACTCCGTCGGCGACTTCGACGGCGTTGGTGCCGGGTTGGCGGAGGACGGCGAGGGTGATTGACCGTTCGGTGTTCGTGGGGGTGTTGAACCAGGAGAAGGATTTGTCGTCTTCGACGGAATCTAGGACCGTCGCGATTTCGTCGAGGCGGACGGGGGTTCCACCGATCGAAGCCACAATCATGGGTTTGAAGGCGTCGGCGTCGGGGAGTTGGCCGGTGGTATGGATCGTGACCATTTGATCCTTCCCATACAGGGTTCCGGTGGGGATGTTGACGTTGTGGCGGCGGATGGCGGATTCGACTTCGTCGATGCCGATGCCGCGGGAGGCGAGGGCGTTGGGGTTGACCTGGACGCGGACCGCGTATTTCTGGGCACCCATGATTTGGACCTGGGCGACGCCGGGGACCATGGACATGCGCTGGGCCATCATGGTGTCGGCGTATTCGTGGAGACGATACAACGGCAGGATTTTAGAGGTCAGGGCGAGATAGAGGACGGGTTGGTCGGCGGGGTTCACCTTCTTAAAGGTGGGCGGGTTGGGCATGCCGGGGGGTAGGAGGGGGCCGGCTTGGGTGATGGCGGCTTGGACGTCCTGGGCGGCGGCGTCGAGGTCGCGGGAGAGGGCGAACTGGAGGGTGACGGCGGTGGCTCCGAGGGTGTTAGTGGAGTTCATCGAGTCGAGGCCTTCGATGGTGGAGAACTGGCGTTCGAGGGGGGTGGCGACGGCGGAGGCCATGGTGCCGGGGTTGGCGCCGGGGAGGGAGGCGGCGACGACGAGGGTGGGGAGGTCGATGTTGGGGAGGTCGGAGACGGGGAGAAATTTGTACGCGACGGCGCCGAAGATGGTGATGGCCACCATGATGAGGGTGGTGGCGACGGAGCGTTGGATGAAGAGGCCGGTGAAGCCGGTGGAGGGGTGTGGGTTGATCATGACGCAGCCTTTATTTTGGAGCCGGGGGCGAGACGGAGTTGGCCTTCGACCACTACTTTTTCGCCTTCGCGGAGGCCGGATTCGATAGCGACGTCGCGGTCGACGGTGGGGCCAAGTTTGACGGGGCGGAGTTCGACGGTTTGCTTGTCGGTGACGACGTAGACGTAGTTCCCGGTCTGGCTATTTTGGAGGGCGGCGGCGGGGATGACGACGGCGTTTTGGAGGGACTCGAGCAGCACGCGGACTTGGACGAACTGGCCGGGCCAGAGGCGCGTGTCGGTGTTGGGGAAAGTGGCTTTGAGACGGATGGAGCCAGTGGCGGCGTCGACCGAGTTATCGAGGAAGGTGATGGTGCCTTGGGAGTCGGCGCCGGAGTCGCCGGGGATGGAGGCGGAGACGGAGAGGCCGCCGGACTTCATGCGTTGGCGAAGGGTGGCGAGGCGGACTTCCGGGATGGTGAAGGTGACGTAGGTGGGGAGGGTTTGGTTGATGGTGACGAGGTCGGAATCGTTGGCTTTGATGATGTTGCCGGGTTTGAGGCGGAGGTCGCCGGTGCGGCCGGTGAGGGGGGAGCGGATGAAGCAGTAAGAGAGGTTGAGTTTGGCATTGGCGAGGGAGGCTTCGTCGGCGAGGATGGTGGCTTTGACGGAGTCGATGTTGGCGGAGACGGCGCGGACGGCGGTGCGGCGGGCGCGGGCTTCGGAGGCGGTTTGGTCGGCTTGTTCGCGGGAGCCGATGCCGGTAGCGGCGAGTTTTTCGTAGCGGGCGGCTTGGAGGGCGTGGAAGGTTTCGGCGGCTTGGGCGGAGGAAAGGTTGGCTTCGGCTTGGGCTTGGAGGGCTTTATCGCGGGCGATATTGGCTTCCCATTGGCGGATGGCTTCTTCGTAAGGGGGTGTGAAGATTTCGAAGAGGAGGTCGCCTTTTTTCACGAAGGCTCCTTCGGCGAAGTGGGCCTTCATGAGGGTGCCGGTGAGGATGGATTTGACGTTGACGGAGGAGTAGGCTTCGACCTTGCCGATGGCTTTGATTTCGACGGGGACGGAGCGGCGGGTGGCGGTCGCGAGTTTGACGCCGATGGCGGGGACGGTGGGTTCGGCGGCGGCTTTGGCGGTGGATTCGGTCTTTTGGCAGCCTGTGGAAAAAACTGCGACGAGAAGGAGGGCGAGTAGGGGCTTCATGTTGGTTGCTGCGGGCTGGGGCGTCGGCGGAGACGCGGTTGGCGGCGACGGGGGAGTAAAGACT
>JBKJLJ010001068.1:0-2737 GCA_046597015.1 Bryobacteraceae bacterium | reverse complement strand
CCGGAGTAGTCGCAAAGAGCCCGGTTCCGGCCCCATAAGTCGAGGCACGGGCGGTTTTGCTACAGGGGTTGGCTCTTGCCAGGTGCCGGCGCTTCCTGGTGGGATCGACGTCGGGGGTTTCGCCTAGGTGCAACTCTCCGTCGCTGTCTTTTTCCATGCTTTCTATGAGAGCGGCTTCAGCGTATTGGCCTTCCTCGACTAGTTCCTCTACGCTCTCGGAGCCGGCCTCGGCGACATCGGAGAGGCCTTGGGTATCGCCGGACTGGCCGGCGGACCCGGGACCGGTTCCTCGCTTTGATTTATGAGGGAGAGGGAAGGTGTGAACGCCCTCGCTTTCGTTATTCTTCATGCTGATTGTTGAGCACTTGTATGGCCATCCAACTGCAGGGGAAAGCGCTATGCCAATGATTACGACAAAAGACGGTACTTCCGTATACTACAAAGATTGGGGCATCGGTAAACCAGTTCTCTTCAGCCACGGTTGGCCGCTGTCCTCTGATGCTTGGGAGGACCAGATGGTCTTTCTGGCGTCGCACGGGTTTCGTTGCATTGCCCATGACCGCCGCGGCCATGGCCGTTCCAGCCAGCCGTGGACGGGGAACGATATGGACACTTACGCGGACGACTTGGGGGAGTTGATGGAGGCGCTGGACGTGACGGAAGCGACTCTGGTTGGCCACTCGACCGGTGGGGGCGAGGTGGCCCGGTACATCGGCCGACACGGATCGAGTCGGGTCGCAAAGGCGGTGTTGATTGGTTCGGTGACGCCGCTAATGCTGCAAACGCCCGACAATCCTACCGGTGTGCCGCTCGCGGTGTTTGATGACATCCGGGCGAAAGTAAACGCGGACCGGTCGCAGTTTTTCCAGGAGTTGACGGAGACGTTTTACGGGGGCAAGGCGTCAAAAGGTCTGCGCGATTCGTTCTGGCTGCAGGGGATGCAGGCGGGGTTCAAGAACGTGATCGACTGCATTACCGCGTTTTCCGAGACCGATTTGACGGAGGACCTGGAGAAGTTTTCGGTTCCCACGCTGATTGTGCATGGTGACGCCGATGTGATTGTGCCGATGGAGAATACGGCGATGGTGGCGGCGCAATTGATCCCGAATTGCACCGTGCGGGTTTACGCCGGGGCTCCGCACGGACTTTGTTCGACGCACAAGGACAAGCTTAATGATGATCTGTTGGCGTTTCTGAATGACGGTATGCGGTCACTCGTAGCGTAGGGCTTCGGCGGGGAGGACCTTGGTGGCTTGGCGGGCGGGGTAGAGAGTCGCTAAAAAGCTGACGAGGAGGGCCCCGCCGGTGACCCAGATAGCATCGATGGGTCGGGGTTCGAAGGGGACGTAGCTGAGGGCGTAGACTTCGGCGTCGAGGGAGATCCAGCGGTAGTGTTCGGCGAGGTAGCAGAGGCCATAGCCGAAGACGAGACCGAGGGTGGCACCGACGGCGCCGATGAGCAGGCCCTGGAAGATGAAGATTCGGCGGACTTGGTCCCAGCGGGCGCCCATGGAAACGAGGACGGCAATGTCGCGGTTCTTTTCCATCACCATCATGATGAGGCTGATGAGGATGTTGAGGGCGGCGATGAGTTGAATCAACGAGATAGTGATGACGGTGACGACGCGATCCATTTTGAGGGCGGAGAGGATCTGCTTGTTCTGTTCCTGCCAATGGGTGCCGCCGACTTTGCTGCCGCTCATTTGTTCGGCTTGCTGGGCAATTTGAGGGGCTAAGGAGACGTCGTCGAGCTTCATCTCGATGGCGTTGACGGCACCGGGTTGGCCGAGAACGGTTTGAACGTCTTGGAGGCGGGCGAAGCCCCAGGTGTTGTCGAGGTCAAAGAAGCCGCTTTCGAAAATGCCGACGACGCGGAATTTGTGATAACTGGGGCGCGGGCCGAGGGGGGTCATGTCGCCGTTGGGACTGATGATGGTGACGATGGAATCGAGCAACATGCCGGAACGCCCGGCGAGGCGGGAGCCGAGGAGGAGGCCGGGGTAGCCGGTGTCCTGCTGGAGGCGGTCGAGCGAGCCTTGCTTGACGTATTTAGCGATTTCAGACCATTCGGCGGTACTGGAGTTGGCGAGGCCTTTGAGCACGCCGCCCTGGCCTTGGAGGGGGCCGCTATAGAGCACTTGGCCGTAGAGGACGGGGGAGACGCTCGTGACGTGGGGGATCGACTTGAGGTTTTGGGTCATGGCGGGCCATTCCTCGAAGCCGATGCCGGGTTCCTTTTCGAGGAGGGCGGCGTGGGCGGTGGCGCCGAGGAGAGTCCGCTGGAGGGTGTTGCGGAAACCGTTCGTGATGGCGAGGGCGATGATGAGGGCCATGACGCCGGCGGCGACGCCGAGGATGGAGATGCCGGTGATTACGGAGATGACGGCGTGTTTGCGCTTGGCGGTGAGGTAGCGGCGGGCGATGAACCGTTCGAAGGCGAAATTCATTCCGAGTCGCGGAGGAGTTGGGCGATGCCGATTTCCCCTTCGGGCCGGAGGAGGGGGAAAAGGATTACGTCGCGGATGGAGCGGGAATCGGTGAGGATCATCGTTAGGCGGTCGATGCCGATGCCTTCGCCGCCGGTGGGGGGCATGCCGTAGCAGAGGGCGCGGACGTAGTCCTCATCCATTTGATGGGCCTCGTCGTCGCCCTTGGCGGCCATGGCGAGTTGGAGTTCGAAGCGTTTGCGCTGTTCGTTGGGGTCGTTGAGCTCGGTGTAGGCGTTGCCGATTTCCAT
>JBKJLJ010000681.1:0-4358 GCA_046597015.1 Bryobacteraceae bacterium | reverse complement strand
GTGGAATGGTACCTGCGGGCGCGTGACTTCTTATACCGGAACGCGGTAAACTGAAAGTTCAATTTGCGGAGAGATGGCCGAGTGGTTTAAGGCGCACGCCTGGAAAGCGTGTGTACTCGAAAGGGTACCGAGGGTTCGAATCCCTCTTTCTCCGCCACTCCTTAAAATGTGTAGCGGAGTGAGAATTGCACCATCCGTGCGGTATCGTCGAGGCGACTGGCTCCGACGAAGTTGAAGGGATTATAGGTGCTGGTGATGCGACCGAAGGCCAGGCTTTGGGCGCTGCGGGTGGGTAGGGCGAAGCGGGGCGTGTTGAGGGTATTGTAGAACTCGGCGCGGAATTGGAGGCGGTGGCCGTCGCGGAGGCCGAGGAAGGTTTTGTAGATGCCGGCGTCCCAGTTGGCCATGCCCTGGCCGAAGAACGTGTTGCGGCCGAGGGAATCCTTACCGCTGCCGCCGGGATCGAAAACGCGTTGGCCGACGGGGGTAGCGATGGTGGGGAAGAAGCCGCTGAGGGGAAGCTGCTGGATGCTGAAGGGCTGGCCGGTGGCCGGGTTCGTGCGTCCGTTGTCCACGCTGGCTCCATAAAGCGCCTGGTTGAGCAGAATGGGGCGGTCGTTGGAGACTCCGTCGGCATTGACGTCGTAACCGGCGGTGACGGTAAATGGGTTGCCGGTAGCGTAGGTGTGGTTACCGCTGAGGGTCCAGCCGCCGAGGAGTTTGTTTTTTTTGAAGAAGGGCAGCGTGTAGCCGTAGTTGCAATTGACGCGGTGGGCCTGGTGGAAATCGCTCAAGCCGCGCTGGCTCTTGGCGCTGTCGAACTCGGTGATGGTAACGCCGGCGGTGTAGTCGCTGCCGGTATCGATGGACTTGCTCCAGGCGTAGTTGATCATCCAGTGGAGCCCTTTCTTGTAGCGCTGGCGGGCCGTGACGCGGAGGGCGTTATAGTAGCTCCAGGCACCGTTGTGGATGTAGGTGATGGTCGAGTATTGCGGATCGGGGCGGCGACGGTTGGTCCAAGGTTGAGCGAGGGAGATGAAGCCGGGAGCAGGGCGGGCGTTGCCGAGGTCGGGGTCGATTTTGTCGTACATAATTCCGTCCGAGCCGAGGAAGGGGAAACGAGCGCGGTTGAGGTTCGCGTTTTGGATCAGGCCGATGCCGCGGGTGCGGTTGTAGCCGACGGAGACGACGATATCCTTCGAGGCGGTGCGGTCGAGGGTGAAGTTGAACTGCTGGATGTTGGGCATGCCGAGGTTCGGGGCGATGCGGGCGATCGACAGGCCGGTGGGGTTGAAGGTGGTAGGGGAGTAGACGTAGCCGCCGGAGGGATCGGCGACGTTGAAGGTGGGGTCGAAGCTGCGGAGGATGCCTTGAGGGGGAATGGAACGGAGTGAGGCCCCGGACTGGGAGAAGATGCTTTGGAAGATGCGGGTGTGGAAGATGCCGAAGCCGCCGCGGACGGAGAGTCGGCCGCGGTCAAAGGCGGGGGTCCAGGCGAAGCCGAAGCGAGGTTCGTGTCCGTTTTTGAAATCGTCGTAGTTGTAATTGACGCGGTTGTTGATCTCGTTCGGTTTCCGGACGTACTCGTAGCGGTAGCCTAAGTTGATCGTGAGATTCGGGCGGAGCTTCCAGTCATCCTGAATGTACTGGTTGGCTTCGGACATGCGGTTTTGCGTGAAGAAGTTTCCGTAGCCTTTCTGGTAGCTGGGGATGTAACCCCGGAGGAAATTTTCCCAACCGTCGTAGAACGAGGCTTGGCCGCGGATGCCGGTGGCGTTGAAGCTGTAAAGGCCGCGCGAGTTGTTGTCGGCGAGGTCGTCGAGTTTGGCGCGGCGATAGTCGATGCCGGTGCGGAGGGAGTGTTTGCCGCGGATGTGGGAGAGATTGTAGTTGAACTGGTAGTCGGTTTGGAAGCGGTTGATTGGGAAAGCGCCGGCCGAGCCGAGGGTGGTGTTTGTGAAGGCGGTCGGGTTGGTGATGCGGACGATGGGGGTATCGTTGCCGCTGGAGATATCGACGAGGGTGGTCCGGAGGCCGAGCCCGAAGCGGAACTCTCCGGAGGTGGCGGCGGAGAAGATTTGGGTGGCGGTGAAGCCGACGTTTTGCTGGCGATTATTCTGAACAGCGGCTTCGCCGTCGATGAGTTGTCCGGGCTTGCGGCGTTGGCGGCTGTATTGGTAGCGGAGGGCGTAGAAATGGCGAGGGCTGGCGGCGTAGTCGAGCTTGCCGGCGTAGTCTTGATCGGGGAAAGAGCTGGCTACTTGTTGGGTGAGGCAGGTGGCGCAGAAGTTGGGGTTGTTGGCCTCTTTGGGGAAGCGGGCGAGGAGGGATTCGAGAAACACTTTGTCGGCGGCTAGGTTGGGGTGATCGTCGGGATTGAGGCAGAGGCGGCAGTCACCGACTTGGATGCGGGTGCCGGCGGGGAAGAGCCAGCGGGTTTGGGTGGAGTGGGCTTTGACTTCGGTGCGTTCGAAGGAATGGAAGAGGAAGAGCTTATTTTTGAGGATGGGGGCGCCAACGGTGTAGCCGAATTGATTACGGCGGTAGGGGGCGCGGGGAACGACGGGGGAGCCGTCGGGGCGGGAGCCGGAGGCGTTGTTGAAGAAGCCGTTTGAGTTGAGAACCTGATTCTGGAAGAATTCGTAGGCGTCGCCGTGGATGCGGTTAGTGCCGGATTTGGTTTGGATCAGCACGGCGGTGCCGCCGCGGCCGAATTCAGCGGAGAAGGCGTTCGTGAGGACGACAAATTCCTTGATGGCGGAGATGTTGACGTTTTGACGGGACATGCCTTCCGAGGAGTCGTCGTTGTTGACGCCATCGATTTGGAAGGAGGCGGAGCGGGAACCGGTGCCGTTGAAGGAGACATAGGAGCCGGAAGAGAGGGTAGGGTTGTTGACGCCGGAGTAGGAGCCGGAGGACTGGAAGCCGGGCAGCATTTCGACGAGGGAAAGGAAATTTCGGGAGGAGAGGGGGCGGTCTTCAATGGTCTTTTCGTCGAGCGACGATTTTTGTTCGCCGCGGGTCATTTCAATGAGGGAGGCGTCGGATTCGACGGTAAGTGTGGTGGCGACGGTGGCGGGTGAGAGTTTGAAATCGGCGACGCGGGTGGAGGTGAGTTCGATTTGGGCGGTGCGCTGAACGGAGCCGAAGCCGGTGATCTCGGCCGTGACTTGCCAGGAGCCGAGGGAAAGGAAGGAGAGGAGATAGTAGCCAGATTGGTTCGAGACGGACTCGCGGAGGGTGCCAGATTCGGCATTGCGAGCGGTGAGTTTCACGCCGGCGATGGGGAGGCCGGTGGGGTCGACGACGTGTCCTTCGAGTTGGCCGGTGACGGTTTGAGCAGGGAGGGGGGCAGCTAGGAGCAGGACAAGCGCCAAGCGGGAGGTCATTGTAGGATGGTAACTCGACCTATGCGAGAAAACTACCGAATCATGGATCAGTTGCGGAGGGCGGTTTACGGGGACGCTTGGCATGGGGATGCATTGTTTGAAGTTCTGCAGGGTGTAAGTGCGGCAGAGGCTTCCGCGAAGGTAGGTGGGGTAGGGCATTCGATCGAGGAAATGGCGCTGCATGTAGCGGCGTGGCTGGAGGCGGCGGAGCGGCGAATCGGGGGGGATCCGGCGATCCTGTTAGGCGAGGCGGATTGGCCGGTGGGCGGGGATTGGGAGGGGGCGAAGGAGCGGGTCCGGTTGGCGGTGGAGCGGCTTTTGGATGTAGTGGACAAGGCGGACTTGGACGCGGCTGTACCGGGGAAGGCTTACGATAACTACCACCTGTTGCATGGGGTAATTCAGCATACGCTTTATCACGCGGGGCAGATAGCGGTGCAGAAGCGGAGCCCGGAAGGAATGCTGCGGCACGCGATTGCGGCGGTGCGGTATCGGGCAGGGAAAGCGTTGGCGGGGGTGCCGCCGGAGTTCGGGACGTTCTCGGCTGGTGCGGGGGTGAAGACGCCGGGGGAGCTCGTGGCGCATTTGGCGGAACTGTTTGCGTGGGTTCTCGAGTTGGCGAATGGAACGGGGCGGTGGAGGCGGTTAGAGGTGTTGGGATGGGAGGCGGACTTGGTGCGATTCTGGGATAACTTAGCGGCGGTGGAGGCCTTTACAGGCCGGTTGGCATCGGCGGAGAAGTTGCTGCAGGGCCCAGTGGCCGATGCGTTGACCCACGTGGGTCAGCTGGCGATGTTGCGTCGGCTGGCCGGGTATCCGATGACGTCAGAGAATTATTTCGCGGCGACGATTCCGGAGGCGAAGAAGGACTGAAGGACTTTGGGATGGAACTGGGTACCGGAGGCATCGGCGAGGATTTTGCGAACGGCGTCTTCGGACAGGCGGGTGCGGTAGGGTCGATCGGTGGTC
>JBKJLJ010000516.1:0-6426 GCA_046597015.1 Bryobacteraceae bacterium | reverse complement strand
TGGGCATGCCGGGGCATTGTAGGCACGTCGAAGGATCACGTCCACTACGAAGAAACCCAACCGCAACGGGTACCCGACGATGTAAACAATTTCGCTAACTTCATGCGGTTCCTCGCTCCTCCCACCCCGGTCTCGTCTTACGGCGCGATATCCGCGGCGCAGATCAGCTTAGGCGAGATCGCCTTCAACAAGGCCGGTTGCGCTACCTGCCACCTCAAATCGATGACCACCGGCAACCATAGCGCTGCGGCCTTGCGCTTCAAGACAGTGAATCTCTTTTCCGATTTGCTGGTCCACGATGTTGGCACTGGAGACGGAATCCAGCAAGGCGACGCCAACGGGAACCAGTTCCGGACGGCGCCCCTGTGGGGCCTGGGGCAGCGTTTGTTCTTCCTCCACGACGGCCGTACCGGCGATCTCGTCGAGGCGATCAACGCGCACGCCGGCGAAGCCACACAGGTAATTCAAAACTTCAACGGCGCTGGTTCCTATACCCTGAACAAGCTGACGGCACCCGAACGACAAAACCTTCTCTACTTCCTTCGTTCGCTGTAGCCGCCCGACAACCCTAGCTTATCCCCGATAAGGAGCCCTGATGCACCTTTGGTCAAGAGTTCGTGCTACTGCGATGGCGGCGGCAATGATCCTGCCGCTGCCCGCGCAAACGCCGCGTATGCAATGGACCCGCCAATACGGCTCCACCGAATTCGACGAGGCGCACGCCGTCGGCTACGGAGAATTCGGCGTCTACGCCGCGGGAGAAACCGCCGGGACCTTCCCGGGCCAGGCAAGCGCCGGAGGCAGCAGAGATGCGTTCATCAGCCTTCATGACGAATCCGGCAACTTGAAATGGGTTCGCCAATTCGGCACGTCTGCAGAGGATATCGCAACCGGCGTCGCCGGAGACGGCTCCGGCGCTTACGTGGTGGGCTACACGGGCGGTGCGCTGGGCGGTCAAGTGGGCGCTTACGATTCCTTCATTCGCAAATATGACCCCGATGGCAACGTGCTCTGGACGCGCCAATTCGGTACAGGTGCCGACGATGCCGCGTACGGTGTCGCTACCCACACGAGCGGCGTTTACGTGGTGGGGGAAATCAATTGCTGCAATACCGCTCTGCCGGGCCTGCCGACTACCGCCGGCACAGATGCCTACATCCGAAAGTACAGCGGCGACGGAGTTGAGCGATGGACGAGAATGATCAGCACCGGCAACACCGAGAAAGCTTTCGGGGTTGCCGTCGACGATACGGGCGTATACGTCGTCGGAACAACAGATGGCGATCTTGTCGTGGGTATCTCTGGAAATCGAGACGGCTACCTGCGGAAGTACAGCCACGACGGCGCGGTGATCTGGACGCGCCAGTTCGGCGCCCGTCTCGCTAATGGCAACGCTGCCACCGATGATGCGTACGCCGTTGCTGCCAGCCCAGCTGGCGTCTTCGTTGCCGGGGCCACCTCCCAAGGAGCCCTTCCAGGCGCCACATTCGCCGGCGGTCTATGGGACGCCTTCGTGGCCAAATTCGACACAAACGGCATAGCGCAATGGTCTCGACAGATCGGAACCGATGGCGACGACTACGCCTACTCGATCGGCGTCGGGGCCGGCCATGTTCTGGTAGGAGGCGGGACTGGATCGAATCTGGTTCCCGGCGCGTTTGTCGGCGGCGAAGATGCGTTTCTGCGGTTATACGATTTCGACGGGAATGTCCTGGGAACGGCACAGTTCGGTGACGGCCTCAACGACAGCGCCCGCGGCATTGTTACCGCTCCCAGCGGCTTTTACATCGCGGGCACCAAGAACGGCAGTGCGCTCACTCAGCCGGCGTTCGGCGATAACGATTCGTTCGTGATGAAAGTGATTCCGCCGCCAGTCCTGGCAATCCTTCCCGGCGGGAGAGGTGCCGTACTGAATGCGGCAAGTTTTGCCGATCCCGCACCCCTTGCGCCAGGGTCCATCGCCGTCCTCTTTGGAGCTTACTTGAACGAAGGCAGCCAGGTCTTGTCGACCAGCCTCGATGCGAACGGTAAAGTCGTAACGTCGCTCGGCGGAACGCGCATCCTCGTGAACAACATTCCAGCTCCAATCCTATATTCCATTCCTACCCAAGTCGCGATTCAGATACCCTACGAACTCGCCGCGGCGAGCGTTGCTCTCGTGACGGCCGAAGTTGGCGGCCAATTTAGTGAGGGCTCTCCCATAGGGATCGCCCCTGCCGCGCCCGGAATTTTCACGACCAACCAGGCGGGGACAGGAGAGGCGATTGTGCTTCACCAGGATGGCCTCACGCTGGTCACACCGCAAAACCCAGCCAGGCGTAGGGAAGTAATTACGCTGTACGCGACCGGTTTGGGGGTCCTCAATCCTGCTGTGGAAACTGGTGCTCCGGCCGCTGCGAACGGGACGCAGGCGCAGGTGACGATTACGTTCGGAACCGTGAATGGCGAGGTTGAATATGCGGGCGCGGCGCCCGGCTTCGCGGGACTCAATCAGATCAACGTGCGAATTCCCGCGCTTGCGCCGGTCGCGAACGACGTCCCCATTTTCATCAGCGCTGGAGGGCGGACAGGGAATCGGGTTACAGTTGCGATTATCCAATCTCCGATCGGACAACCATAACGCCCCGCGCTACGGCCCGAAAACCGAAACAGGACTATCTCGCCACTCTTCGCGTCGACGGCCTAGCTCTTCCGGGCCACCCAAAGGGAATGGTAGCGCCCCGCTGTCACCAAGGGATCGCGCCGGACCAGGGATCTCTGAGACGGGCCTTCGGCGCTCTCGACAATTGGGCTCTCCCGCGCTTCCCGTCCCCAGCCTGTTCTCCCTGCGATTCACCGGCATGCGCGTTGCTCTTGTTTACGCCCCTCGTTCAGTCTCGCCGGCCCCAGCAGCGAGTCACTTGCCGCCGCCCGTTCCGTCGTATTGTTGTCCTTCTCCGCAGGCTCGTTCCCCCCCATCGAGCCTAATCGCTTGCCACGGAACGAAGTCGCTGCCGATCGCGCCCGCCCAAGCAGACTGCTTAGATAATCTCCATAAGGAGTCCCACAGCTCCGCTGATTGCGAACGCGCGCTCCTCCACCACTCTCCTGTGCTCCTCCGGCGACTTCGGCCTTGTGCTGGAGCACCAGGTTAGACCTTGCCGGTGTTTGGGGACCAGTCCGGCGGCAACGCGCTTTTCCCGTGGATGTGCCAACGCATTGGCAGGGCCCCACAGGAAGTGCATCAGAGTTCGGGCGTTGGCTGTGATATGCTGCGCGCCATGACTCGTAGAACCTCGCTGTTCATGATGTTGGGTGCCGCCGGCATTGCCTCGGGGCGAGAGCAAGGCAAAGCCGTTAAAGGATTGGAGCGATTACTCTATGTCACGGACAAATCCGGAATCAGCGTCTATGACATCCAGGATGGCCATAAGCGAATCGGCAAAATCGACGTGCCGGACTCAGGCGCATATAAAGGCATTTCGGTCAGTGTGCCGCTTGGCGCATTGTACCTGGCATCCAATCTGAAAGACGACCTAATCTGCCTTGACCTGGCGACCAACAAGATTCGTTGGCGGAAGCACTATGACGAGGGCTATGTCGACAGCCAGGCCATGACCCCCGATGGCCGGACGATCTACATGCCGCTGCGCGATGGCGACAGTTGGGCCGTGCTGGATGCGGCTACGGGAGGCCTGAAAACGCAAATCAAGGTAGCCCACGGGCAGAACTACGCCAAGGACGATCATCCAATCGGTGGTGTAGGTCCGCACAACACCTGGATGAATAAAGACGGCTCGCGCGTGTACTTGGAAGTGCTCACCATGCCGTACGTCTACGTAGCGGACACGAAGACCAATCAGCTGATCGGTAAAATCGGCCCGTTCAGCAAAGGGCTTCGGCCTATCTGCGTGGACGATGCCGAAAAGTACGTCTATGGGAACGTCGATTCGCTACTCGGGTTCGAAGTCGGATCGATTGAACGAGGCAAGACGTGGGGCGGCAGGATGATCCATCGGGTCGAAGCCAGGACACCCGCGTCGCGGCTGGCGCAGATCCCGAATCCGCCTGCTCGCAAACCCCACAGCACTCCGAGCCACGGCATCAACATCACCCCCAACCAAAAGGAAATTTGGGTGGTGGACGGGGTTTATGGATATGTCTACGTCTACGACATTACCTCCTTACCGCCAAAGCATGTCGCCGATGTGCCGCTCTTCCAGAGTCCATCGGAGCAGCCGCATTCCGGCTGGATCTCCTTCAGCATCGATGGTAAGTATGCCTATCCCGATGGCGGCGCGGTCATCGACGCAGCGACCAAGCAAGTGATTGCGCGCATCCCCACCAGTGAGAAGCTCGTGGAGATCCAATTCCTGAACGGGAAGCCGTTCGCCGCCGGCCACCGATAACCCACAAAATTCGCCCCGAGTAAGAGAGGTCCCATGCCGCGCTATCTTCTTTTCGTTGTCTTTTCATGCCTCGCGTACGCGCAGGGGGAACTCGGCAGTATCACTGGCATCATCAGCGATCCGCAGAAATCGCCCGTTTCCGGCGCGAAAGTTGAGATGCGCAGTCTGACCACCAATGTCAGCCGTGAGGTGGTCACCGCAGCCGATGGCGAGTATAATTCGCTTCCCATTCAACCGGGACGATACTCCATCACCGTGCGGCAGCCTGGATTTCGCGATCGCGCCACTGCCGTCACCCTCGGCGTCGGCCAGCGTCTGCAGGTAGACATGAGCCTGGAGCTAGGCACCGTGAATGAGCAGGTAAATGTGAGCGCGGCAACGGCTACCATCGAGACGGCAAGTTCCGAAATCGGCCAGGTGCGCAGCGCCACCGAGATCGTGAACCTGCCACTCAATACCCGCAACTTCACACAATTGGTGCAACTGGCGCCGGGAGTATTGACGGGCGTCGGCGGGGCATCGGGCTCCCTGGGCTACACGAGCGGGCGCGGCACGAACGGGGCGGTGATCAACGGCGCTCCGGTGGAAGATGTCACCTACATCATCGATGGCGTGAACAGCGTCGATACCGATGCTGGCGTGCTGATTTTCTTCCCGCCAGTTGACTCGATCCAGGAATTCAAGGTGCAGACAAGCTCGGCCCCGGCAAATTACGGCGGCGGACAAGGCATCATCAACGTACTGTATAAATCAGGTACCAACGAGCTGCATGGAACCGTTTATGAGTTCCTGCGCAACTCGCAGTTCGATGCTAAGAACTTTTTCGATTCACCGTTCAGCCCGAAGCCTCCCTTTAAATTGAACCAGTTTGGTTTTAATATTGGCGGTCCCGTGGTGATCCCTAAGTTGTTCAACGGGAAAAACAAGCTCTTCTTCTTCGGGGACTATGAAGGCAAACGAGTGCGCCAGGCGCAGACTTTTCTTAGTACGGTTCCGCTCCCGGCATTCCGCACGGGCAACTTCTCCGACTTGCGGACTTTACTGAACGATCCGCGCAGCACACCCCGCGTCCCGCTGCCGGGCAACATCATGCCGGCTTCGGCGATCGACCCAACCTCGCGCCGGCTCGTCGACCTCTATCCACAACCGAATCTCGCCGGACAAATAAACAACTTCCTCTACAACCCCGTGCAGACCAATCGCGTGGATCAGATCAACGTGCGTTCGGATTACCGCACGGACCGTTCCGCCATCTTTGGCCGCTTTAGTTGGGAGGATGCGGATACCTTCAATCCGGGCAATCTACCGGAACCCGCCATTGGCGCTGGTCCGGGCCGGCCCGGCCAAGTGGTGGTGCCGAGTAAACAGGCGGTGCTCGGCTATGGACGTTCCCTGCGCCCATCGGTGTACCTGGATGTGCGCATCGGCTACTCGCGCATGTTCCAGGGCATCTATGACTCCGGTACGAAGTATGGTGCCATCGCGGAGCAACTCGGTATCCCGAACGCGAATGCCGGCGGCGCGGCGCCGGGCCTAAGCACCATCACAATCGCGGGCATGACAGGTCTGGGCGACGGAGCGGGCAGCCTGCAGAAAGTGAACAACAACTGGCAAATCGCTCCGACCCTGAGTTGGGTGCGCGGGCGGCATGAGTGGAAGTTCGGCTATGACTACATGTCACGCCGCTTTGCCTTCCATTCTCCGGGGGCTCCTTCGGGCGCGTTCACCTTCAACGGCAACTACGCCAACTTCGGCTTGGCCGATTTTCTGTTCGGGCGGCCGATCAACTCCCCCTATGACTCAACACAGTTCTTCAGCCTGATGCGCTTCTATCACAGTTGGTTCGTCCAGGATAACTGGCGTGTAAACTCCAAGCTCTCGGTGAACATTGGCCTGCGAAATGATTCCATCACGCCATGGAAGGAACGTCACGACCGGCTGGCTGGGTTTGTCCCCGAAGGGGGCGGCAATCTGATTCCTGTCGGTACCGCACCCTTCCTGGGCCGTAGCATCCAGCGCAATCGGCCCCTGCAACTGG
>JBKJLJ010000289.1:0-11656 GCA_046597015.1 Bryobacteraceae bacterium | reverse complement strand
ATGTAGAGTCCCTCCAGCGTGAAGCGCAGGCGGCACATCTGCTCATCGTCGGAGGTGATAGAGCCCCAGTAATGCTGGGTGGATTCTGGGTGCGACGAATAAAGCGCCCGATGCTTCGCTCCCGCCCGGAACGGCACGTGCGGAGCGTGGAACCAGATGACCGCGAGAAAGGGTTGATTGCGGCGGGCGGCCCGACGGATGAAGTCGAGGGCGCGTCCCATCAGCAGTTCGGAATCGTCGCCCGTGGTCTGGGCGGCCTCGATGCGGCCTTCCTGGGTCCAGTACCCGTCGGGATCGAGCGTCGCGACCTTGCGCGTCGTGGAGAAGAACTCGTCGAAGCCGTTGTCCGTGGGGGCCGATTTCCGGGGACCGGCGAAGTCTCCCAGATGCCACTTTCCGAAGTGCCCGGTCGTGTAGCCGAGGGGCTTGAGATACTCGGCGACGGTGCGCTCGCGATCGGGGAGAATGTACTTCGACGGATCGTCGGCACCGGTGTCGGCGTTGGCGAAAAAGATGCCGTAGCGATAGGGGTGCCGCCCGGTAAGGCAACTGCCGCGCGTTGGGGAGCAGACCGGCGCACCGGAATAGAAGCGGTCGAACCGGACGCCGGCGCGCGCCATGGCGTCGAGCGTGGGCGTCTTGAGAATGGGGTGCCCGTTGTAGCCGGTGTCGCCCCAACCTTGATCGTCGGCCATGGCGAGAATGACGTTGGGCCGCCGGGGATCCGGGGCGGCGGGCAATGCCGCGGCGGTTCCCAGCGTGAGAAGAAAGGTGCGCCGGTTCATCAGAAATAAAACCTGAGGGCGAACTGCATGATGCGGGCGGCGCGAGCGGATATTAGCTCGCCGAGGCGCGCGTTCCCTTGAACACCCTGGGCGTCGAACCGGGCGGTGGTGTCGACGCCGGCGAACTGGGTGTGGTTCCAGGTGTTATAAGTTTCCCAGCGGAACTGGAGGCGGACGGATTCCTTTACCTGGAAGGTTTTGAAGAGCGCGATGTCGTGGTTGTTGATGCCGGGTCCGCGCAGATTGGTTCGGGCGGCGTTGCCGATGGTACCGACGGCAGGGAGCCTGACCACCCCCGTGTTGAAGAAGCGGGTGCGGGTCCGTTCGCTCTTCGGAATCGATGGTTCCCCGGTGAGAAACACCCGGGCCCCGTCGGTGGGTGAGCCAGTGATGTCGGTGACGACGACTTGCCCGTAGCCGATGGCGAGAGGCGAACCGCTTGAGAAACTGACGATGGCCGAAAGCTGCCAGCCGTCCAGAACCTGCTTAATCGCCGGATTGCGCAGGCCGGATTTGGGCAGATCCCACACGCCGCTGAGCTTGGCGACGTGCGTGCGGTCATAGGAGGACAGGCCGTAATTCCACACCCGGGGATTCACGAGCACGCTGACCGAGTCCGTATCGTTGCTGTTGAAGTCCATTGACTTCGACCAGGTCCAGGAGGCGACGAACTGCACGCCGGCGGAAAAGCGACGGTTCGCCTGTACCTGGAGGGAGTGGTAATTCGAAGACGAGGCGAACTCGCGGAAGTTGACATTATTGTATCCCCGCAAGGGCCGAAGCATGGCCTGCGGCAGAGGGCTGCCGGGGGCTGAAGCGTCCTGATTCGCGGGGAGGAAGTTGGCGCCGAACGGAATGGCGTTCAGATTCCGCTGCCACATCTGATTCCGCGAAACGTTGCCGACGTAGGCCACATCCAGAGCGGTGTTGAAGCCGATGTTTTGCTGTACGGAGAGGCTGAAATTCATCGTCGTAGGCACCTTACCCTTGCCGTCGATGCCCAGGACGTTTTGCGGGAACAGCAAGCCGGAAGAGGTGGCCAAACCGGCGAGGGTGCTGAAGTTGATCTGGGGGGTCTGCACGAGCGGCGGCAGCGAGGTGAACGGGTTCAGAACGGAATCCAGATTCATGCGGTTGTAGAACATGCCGAATCCGCCGCGAACGGCGGTCTTCGCGTTGCCGAAAACGTCCCAGGCGAATCCGGCGCGAGGAGCCCACTGGATGCCCCGGTTGTTCAGCAGTGACCGCGGAACGCCGGGTTCCCTGCCGGTGACCACCATGCCGTTGGAGGGATCGCCCGCGCCGGGAGCGAGCGCTCCAATCAGACTCGCCGGGTAGGTGAGGCCGGTGACGGGATTGATGCCCACGCGCGCGCCGCCGACCCGGGCAGGCTCAATCAGGCCGGGAGCGTTTTTCTGTTCCCAGCGAGCCGGGAAGAAGCCGGACACGATGTTGTTGTCCTCATAAATGGGAGGCACGAGCGACATGCGCAAGCCGTAATCGAGCGTTAGGCGGCGCGTCACTTTCCAACTGTCCTGGGCGAACCACTCAATGTTGGAGACGCGGAAATAGGCGAACGGGCGCGCCGATGCCTCGGTGTAGGTGTTGAAGACTCCGAGCGAGGCGTTGGCGTAGGCGTAACCGGTATCCAGGGGGTTATTCGCATTGACGCCGAAATTGTATTCGCCGTTGAACACCACCGCGTTATCCGCATTCCGCCAGATGCGGTCCCAGTAGAAGCCGGTTTTCAGCGAGTGGGCCTTCAACATTTTCGTCAGGTTGTTCGACACCGACATGGAATCGTGAGTGGAGCGCAGGGGGAACCGTCCTTCAATCATCAGGTTCGCGGCTTGCGTGACTCCGCCGAAGGTCGCATTGGGAATCACGCCGAGGGGGTTCGACGAGGGGTTCAGTTGCGGCGTTTTGAAGCCGACGGTGGACCGTAGATTGCGGTTTATTTCTTCGTCGGCCACGACGTCATTTGCGGGGCGGCGGACGAATCCGAAGTTGAACTCGTTTACTAATGTGGGCGAGATGATGCGCTGATACCGGCCGATGTACGCTTTGCCCTGGTTGTCGAAGCGCTTCCTGAGTTGCTCCCAGTTGGTGCCCCCGGAAGAAGCGATGCCGATGGCTCCGATCTGCTGATCGGAATAGAACGTGTAATTGAGGGAGACGATGTTGTTGGCGTTGAGGTTATAGTCCAGCTTCAGGGTATCGGTGCGCTGGGGCGTCTCATTCTGACCGACAAAGACGTAGTTATAGCGGCCGGCAGAGACGGCGCGATCAAAATAATTGGGCTGCGGGAATACCTTGAGCAGGGCGGCGCCGTTAGGGTCTACGCGGGTGGGCGGAATCACGTTGTTCGGGAAGGGATTGCGGCCGTTGGAGGGATCGCGAATCACGATCTGGCGGCCATTCAGGTCGAGCGACTGAGAGAAGTCCCCGGTCCGTTCGGCGGCGGTCGGCACGGTGAGTTGGGAGATGGGGCGAGCCGACTTGATAGGCCAGAACTCCTGACTCCAAAAGAAGAAGAGTTTCTGGCGGTTCTTGTTGAACAGACCGGGGATGGTGACCGGACCGCCAACGTTGTAGTTCCAGGTGTTGTAGCGGTAGCGTGGTTTCGGCTGCCCCAGGAGGTTATTGAAGAAGTTATTGGCGTTGAACTGCTCATGCCGCTTGTAGTAGGACGCCAATCCGTGGAATTCCCGCGTTCCGGATTTCGTCACGATCTGAATGTTGGCGCCTGACATGCGTCCGAACTCCGCCTGGTAGTTGGACATCAGCACGCGCACCTCGGAGACGGCATCCTGGCTGACGCTGACGGTGGAATTGTTGTTATTCCCCAGCGCGTTCAGGGCCATGCCGTCGAGGGAAACAGAGGAGGTATTGCGCCGGTTGCCATTGACGTTGAGGTTCCAGTCGCGTCCCAGAGATTCCTGTTCGCCGTTGTCGACGACGCCGGGGAGCAGTTGGAGCAGGCTCATGACGTTGCGGCCGCGGATGAGGACATTGTCGACCTGGGTGCTGGTGATGGTGCCGCCCCGCTCGGCGCTGGAGGTTTGGATTTGGACCGGCGCGGCGCTGACGGTAACGGAGTCGGTTACCTGTCCCACTTCCAGCTGGAGGTTGCCGAGCGCTACGGTTTCCGAGGCGCTGACTTGGATGTTCCGCCGCTCCGATTTCTTGAAACCGGTCTGCGTGATGGTGAGGGAGTACTGGCCGGGCGTGACACTGCCGAAGAGAAAGTCGCCGAGCCCGTTGGTGGAGGTCTGGCGGACGGCTCCGGTGGCGGGTTGGGTGAGCGTAATTGCGGCACCGGCGATGGCCAGACCGGCGGGGTCCTGAACGGTTCCGGTGACGGAACTGGTGATGCTCTGAGCGGCGATGGCCAGCGCGAGCAGGAGTTGGAGGGTAACGATGCGAAGAGACGTCATGCTGATTCTCCTGAATTTCAATTAGCCATATTCCAGCGCTTGCGGACCTCGCGCAGCGCCTCGCCGGTTGGGGGCACGAACTCCTGGGGGGCGGGGTTCGCCGATTCCAGCGGATGGGGGTCCGCCAGCTTCTTCTGCCAGTCGCGAATGGCGGCGGTCATGTTTCGGATGCGCACTTGGTGCTCCGGCTTCCCGCTGAGGTCGGTGCGCTCGTCCGGATCCTGCTGGAGGTCAAAGAGCTGGCGGTGGTTGATTTTGGGGTAAATGATCAGCTTGTAACGGTCATCCCGGAGGGCGCGCTGCACCTCGCGGTAGGCGAGGAAGAGGTCCTTGCGATGGGCGGGCGACTTCTTCCGCAGGGCGGGCAGGAAGCCCTCGCCATCGAGACCGGCCGGTTTGTTTGCCCCGATCAGATCCAGCACGGTGGGGTAGATGTCCATCAGATATACGAGTGCGTTCGATTCGCCCTTCGGGATGCCCGGCCCGGCGAACAGGAGGGGCGCCTTCATGCTGTGGTCATACAGGCTCTGCTTGCCCATGAGTCCGTGGCTGCCGACGGCGAGACCTTGGTCAGCGGAGAAGATGACGACGGTGTTGGCGTATTCGGGGCGGCTGTTCAGGGCATCGAGGATTCGCCCGATCTGGCGGTCGAGGCCGGTGATGACGGCGTAGTATTCCCGGAGTTGCCGGCGGATCTCGTCGGGGGTGCGTGGCCAGGGGGCGAGCAATTCGTCCCGCACCGTCTGTTCCCCGTTATCGAAAGGGTGAACGGGCAGGAAGTTTCTGGGCAGCGGGATCTCTTTCGGGTCATAGGACGCGAGGTCTTCCGCGCGGGGCACGCGGGGGTCATGGGGTGTTTCAAACGCGAGGTAGGCGAAGAAGGGCCGGTCTGTCTTGCGGGTCTGCAGGAACTCGAGGGCGGCATCGGTGATGACTCGTCCGGGGTCTCCGGCGCGGCGGGCGTCCTGGTCGTTTAGGTATTTGTTGTGTTCGAACTTCTCCTGGATCTTCACCGCCGAGTTGCCGCGCTTACCGTGGTGATAGGTCTCATACCCGGCGGCGCTCATGGATACGGCGAAGTTGGGATCGTCACCCGAGGCGAGCCCCTGATAGCGGGTGAAGCAGCGTCCGCTGAGGATCATATTGCGGCTGGGGGTACAGACGGCGGGGACGTTGCCGCCCAGGCAGTAGGCGTTCCGCATCACCATGCCGCGCCGAACGAGCGAATCGAGGTGGGGCGTGCGGATGGCGGGATTGCCGAGTGCCGCGATCGAGTCGGCGCGTTGATCATCGGCCAGCAGGAAGAGGATGTTGGGAGTGGGCGTGGCGGCGCGCAGGGTAAGGCTGGCGGAGGCGAGAAACGTGCGCCTGGTGAGAACTCGCTGCTTCATTGGGGGGATTATATCCTGTTGTTTAACGGCGGGAATGCCCGGTAGATCGTACAACCCCGGACAACGATTGCGCACCTCGTTGATTCTTGATACAGTTTGCCGCAGTTCGTAACGGCTGTTTGGGTGAGGTTTGTCATGACTCGATTCTTTGGGATATTCATGATCTTTCTTGGCCTTCTTTGCTTCGCCCCGAACCGGGCGATGGGGCAAGCATTTCAGGGCTCGGTTGTTGGCGCGGTGACCGATCCATCGAGCGCCCCAATTCCGGGTGCTATGGTCGTTCTCACGAACACGGGCACACAGGAGCGGCGCCAGGTTCAGACGGATGATACGGGCGGTTACCAATTCCTGAATCTACTTCCGGGCTCGTACCGGGTGACGGTTGAGTTGCAGGGTTTTAAGCGGGCGACGCGTGGGCCGATTGAAGTAAGTGTATCCAGCGCTCTGCGCGCCGATGTCTCGATGGAAATTGGAGACGTCAACCAATCCGTGGAAGTGCAGGCAGTGGCGGCGTTGCTCCAAACCGAGAATTCCAACCTAAGCCAAGCGGTTTCGGGCCGGGCGGTGCAGGACCTGCCGGTGAACGGCCGCAATATTCTGAACCTAATGGCGCTGGTTCCGGGCGTAGTGCCTCAGGGCTCCACCGAGGGCAATGCGCTGACGGGCAAGAACGTCTTCGCGGCGGGTAACTATCAGGTCGGCGGAGGGATGGCCAATCAGGCCGCCTCCTACTTCGACGGGGTGCCGATGAATGCGGGTATTGGCAATCTGACGATACTCTCGCCAAGCCCCGATGTCGTCTCCGATTTCCGCGTGCAGACCAATAGCAATAACGCCGAGTACGGGCGCTACTCGGGCGGGGTTTTGAACATTGGGTCCAAGTCCGGGACGAACCAGTTCCATGGCTCGGCGTACGAGTTTCTGCGTAACCGGGTTTTAAATGCAAACAACTTCTTCGCTAACGCAAACCGGCTGAACCGGCCGGCGTTTACGCAGAACCAGTTCGGCGCAACTCTGGGCGGGCCGGTGATCAAAGACAAGCTCTTCTTCTTTGCTGGATACGAGGGCTACCGGCAGCGGCAAGGCGCAACGTTTTTGACCACAGTACCGCAAGTGGCGATGAACCGCGGCGACTTTTCGGAGTACCGCAATGCGAGTGGCGCACAGATTCCGATCTTCGATCCGATGACGCAGTGCGGTGCCCAGAGCAACCCGGCTTGCGCGGCCGGAACGGGTGCGCAGCGGACGCAGTTCCCGGGCAATATCATTCCGGCGACCCGCATTAACCCGGTGGCCCGCAAGCTAAACGATTTCCCCTTGAACGCGGCGCCAAATCTGCCGGGGGCCCCGTTCACGAACCTGTTCAACTACAGCAAGAACATCAGTTCGGGCGGCGACAACGACCAGTACAACGGGCGAGTGGACTACTCGATCAACGAGAAGATGCGCCTATTCGGCCGGTTTACGCGGTGGAGTAGCGCCAACACCCCGGCGATATTGTTCGACAACGGAATTTTCGCGGGAGATCCATTTTCGCCGGAAACGTTCACGACGAAACAGGCAGTGGCGGGCCTGACCTATCTAATCCAGCCGAACCTGATTTTCGATGTGCGGGCCTCCTACGGACGTTGGGACTATGAACGCATTTCGCCGTTCCGCGGAATCGATATGGTGGACAAATTTGGATTTCCGAACTATTTCCGCGACCTGCCGAAGTTACGGCAAGTGGCCGGCGAAACCGGATTTCCGCAGATTACGCTCAGCGACTACACTCACAGGAATCCGGGCCCTTTCAACGGGCATATATTTAGCGTGGACAACACGTACGTGCTGCTGCCTAGCGTCACTTGGGTGAAGGGCAAGCATCAATGGAAGTTTGGCGCAGACTTGCGGAACTTCCGCAATAACTACTATCAATTGGCTCCTGGCGGCGCCTTCAACTTTGACAACGTTTTCACCTCGCAGAATGCGACAAACCCTGGCGCGACGGGCAATGCGCTGGCATCGTTTCTGCTGGGCCTGGGCGCCAGCGGCAACATGCTGGTTCTGGGCCTGCCCTATCAGTCGCTGAGCTACCAGGGATACTATGCGCAGGATACTTGGCAGTTCAATCAAAAACTCACATTGACTCTCGGCATGCGGTGGGAGATTCCGGGAGTGTTCACGGAGCGATACAACCGCACCAGCTCGCTAAACCAGTTGGGAGAGAATCCGGTGGCAAAGGGGATTTTGATCAATGGCAGGCCGGTTCTCGGACGGCTAGACCGCGTAAATACCGCGGAACATTCCCCACGCGGCAACAGGAATGAGACGTACAAGCTGTTCGCGCCGCGCGTTGGTCTGGCCTACCGGCTGCGCCCGAAGACGGTGTTTCGCGCTGGAGCCGGCATGTATTTCCTGCCCACCAATCTGCAGTTCAATGAAGGCCCCTACGGGAATGCTTTGAATGCGTACAGCACGCCTTGGCTGACGACGATTGACCGCTCGGTGACGCCGCTGAATACGTTGAGCGATCCGTTCCCCGGAGGCGTGGTGGCATCGCTGGGTTCGTTGCCGAATTATCAGCAGCTGCTGCTGGGACAATCGCCCGCGGCGGCGCTATTGAATTCGCCGCGCCCGTATCAGGGCCAGTGGAATGTAGCGCTGCAGGAACAATTGCCGGGAGAGATTGCGGTGGAAGTGGCCTACGCGGGGTCTAGAGGCGTGCATCTTCCGCGCGGCGACTACAACATGAATGCGATTGAGGACCAGTTTCTGTCCCAGGGCGCACAGCTGAATACGCAAGTGCCGAATCCATTCTTTGGGCTGGTGAATGTCGGAGCGCTATCCCAGCGCACGGTGAGCCAAGGACAGCTATTGCTTCGGTATCCCCAGTACACCGGGTTCGTGCAGCGCACTTCCTATCTGGGTACCAGTTCCTACCATGCCTTTCAAATGAAGGCGGAGCGGCGATTTGGGTCCGGTGGGACGGTGCTGGGCTCCTACACATTCTCCAAACTTTTGACCGATGTAGAGAGTTTGACGGAATGGCTGAACGCTGGTGTTGGCGGCGGCGGCGGGCCCCAGCAGCCGAATAATTTGCGCGCCGAGAAGTCGATGGCGGGTTTCGATTCGCGGAACCGATTGACGGTAGCGTACTCAATAGACGTCCCGGCAGGCAAGGGAAAGAAACTCCTGGGCAACGCGAGTGGGGTGGCGGATAAACTAGTCTCTGGTTGGAGCGCGAGCGGAACGACTACGTTCCAGGCTGGCTTCCCGTTGGCGCTGAACGCGACGCCCAACATTACCGGCCTCGGCACGGGACTACGGCCCAATGTTGTTCCCGGTTGCACGAAGCAGGTGGAGGGATCGGCGCAATCGCGATTGCGCGGCTGGTTCAATACAGCATGTTTCACGGTGCCGGCGGCCTACACGTTTGGCAGCGAGAGCCGGACCGATCCAGAGTTGCGCGGCCATGGCATCGCCCAGTACAACTTTTCGTTGTTGAAGAGGACCAGCATCACCGAACGAACCAGTCTCGAATTCCGGGCCGAGATTTTCAATTTGTTCAACCGCGTGCAGTTTGGCCAGCCGAACTTAACGGTGACCACGGCCGCGAATGCCACAACCGGGCAGGTCTTCACGCAGATCAATACTCCCAGGCTGGTTCAGTTCGCGTTACGGCTGGTATTCTGACGGTATCATGCGGCTTTCGAGCTTCGCCCTTTTAGGTGGTCTGGCGTTTGCCGCCCCACCCGTTGGCCCGAGCTTTGACATCGTAACGCTGGATTTTCGACACGAGCACTCCCCATCCCTGCGCAAGCATTTGATTGAAGCGATGGGCGGCGGCGTAGCGTTGCTGGACTACGACAACGATGGGCGGCTGGATGTTTTTTTTGTCAATGGCGGCGCGCCGGCGAAGGCGGGGTTTGCAAGATCCGATCCCAAGTATTGGAACCGGTTGTACCGGCAGAATCCGGACGGCGGCTTTTCCGACGTGACGAAAGCGGCGGGATTGGCCGCGGCGGGCGATGGCAATTACGGTATGGGCGTTGCCGCGGCGGATTTCGACAACGACGGCTTCACGGATTTATACGTCACCAGCTATGGCCGCAACGTGTTGTACCGCAACACGGGCAAGGGGACCTTCACGGACGTGACGGCGCGGGCCGGGGTGGGCGGAGGAGGATGGTCCGCATCGGCGGGATTCTTCGACTACGACAACGACGGGCTGCTGGATCTGTTTGTGACCCGCTATATGGACTGGAGCTTGGCGGCGAGCAAGGCTTGCGGCGACGGCGTGCCGGTGTACTGTCCACCAGCGACGTTTCCGGCGATTGGGAACTTGCTGTATCGGAATCGCGGCGACGGCACTTTTGCGGACGTGAGCGCGGCGTCAGGCGTAGGCCGGGCGCTGGGGCGCGGGCTGGGCGTGGCGTTCGCCGACGCCGACGACGATGGGGACGTTGACATCTTTGTAGCCAATGATGGGATGGAGCAGTTTCTGTTTCGGAACAATGGAAATGGCACGTTTACCGAGCGCGCGGTGGAGGCGGGCGCGGCACTCTCCGACGACGGCAAGCCGGTGTCGGGGATGGGCGTGGACTTTCGGGACTATGACAATGACGGGCGGCCGGATATCGTAGTCACGACCTTATCGCGCCAGAAGTATGCCCTGTTCCGGGGCCTGGGCGATGGACAATTCGAATACACTTCGCTTGCATCCGGGTTGGGGGCTATCACTTCCATTCATTCTGGATGGGGCACGGCGTTCGTAGATTTCGATAATGATGGATGGAAGGATTTGTTTGTCGCGCAAGGGCACGTTATGGACAATGTGGAGAAGCTGGATCCATCGCTGCGCAGTCACGAGGCTCCCTTGCTGGCGATGAATAAGCAGGGACATTTTGAACGCGGCGGGCAAGCGTTCGCGGTGGCGGCGGGACGGGGCGTGGCCTTCGGCGACTTGAACAACGACGGCGCGCCGGATGCGGTGATGTCGACGCTGGGCGGGGCCCCGGTCGAGTTCCGGAATCGCGGGGGTGGCGGGCGTTGGCTGACGATTGCCCTGCGGGGAACGCGAAGCAATCGCGACGGGGCGGGCGCGCGGGTGTTTGTAAATGGGCAGCGACAGGAAGCGGGTTCAGGGGGAAGTTACTTGTCATCGAACGATCGGCGGGTTCATTTTGGACTGGGATCGGCGCTCACGGCGAAGGTGGAGATCCGGTGGCCATCAGGTCGGGTGCAGCGGCTGGCTGGCGTAGCCACCAACCAGATTCTTTCGGTTACCGAAGGGGAGACCAATGATTGATTCGGCTTTGTTTGTGGTGTTGCTGGCGGCGCAGAGTCTTTCGCCGGAGGTGCTGCAGCGCGTCGCGGACGGAATGGCGGCGGAGAAGGCGGGGCGATTGGATGAGGCGATTGTAGCGTTCACACGGGTGGCGGAACTTGCCCCGGCCCTCGCGGCGGCCCATAGCAATCTTGGCAATGTCTACATGCTGAAGGGCGATTACGCAGGGGCGGTGAAACCACTGCGACAGGCGTTGACTTTGAATCCCAAGTTGGCCGGGGCACAGCAACAGTTGGGGTATGCTCTGTTGGCCACTGGTTATGCGGTCGAGGCGATCCCGTTGCTGGAGCAGACGAAGTCGGTGGACGGTTTGGGAATTGCTCTGTTCCAGGCGGGGAGGTTGGCTGAGGCGGTCGGGCAGCTGCAAATGGCGCTCGACCACCGTCCGAACGATCCCGAGTTGTTGTACTATCTCGGCCGGGCAAGCGCGACCCTATCGAAGCAGAGCTATGACGCGTTACGGGCGGCGCATCCGGGCGCGGCGCGGACCCATCAGGTGTTGGCCGAAATTGAGGCGGTACAGCGAAAGTTGCCGGACGCGGAGAAGGAGTATCGCGAAGCGCTGCGAATTCGGGAGGACACGCCGGGAGTCCGGCTGGGGCTGGGCGAGATTTACGCGGCCTCGGGGCAGTGGGAGAAGGCGGAGGCGGAGTTGCGCGAGGAGGCGATTCGGCGACCGGGCGACGCGGAGGTTTCGTATCGCTTGGGGAGCGC
>JBKJLJ010000218.1:0-5027 GCA_046597015.1 Bryobacteraceae bacterium | reverse complement strand
TGGCAACTTTGGGACAGCCGCTCTATAAGAAAGTAGAGCCGACTGGATACTACGCGACGGCCGAAGAGTGGACGAACTCGGCGGCTCTACTGGCGCGGATGAACTTCGCGATGGCGTTGACGAGCAACAAGGTGCCCGGGGTGAAGGTGGCGATCGCCGGGTCCGACGCCCGCGCTAGAGGCCTGGAACTGGGCGGGCCCGAGTTCCAACGGCACTAGAGGAGAACGAAAATGGACACGATGACACGACGGGATCTTTTGAGCCTGAGCTGCTTCGGCTTAGGCATGGCTCCGGGCTGGCTGGCGCGCGCCGCCACCGGCGGGAAGAAGACGATGGTGGTGGTGTTCCTGCGGGGGGCGATGGATGGGCTGAGTGTTGTGGCGCCGTTTGGCGATAAGGCCTACGCAGGTCTTCGTCCGACTTTGCGGGTGGCTGAGCCTCTGGACCTGGACGGGTTCTTCGGGTTGAACCCGGCCTTGCGTTTTTTCAAGCCGCTTTGGGACACAAAGCAATTGGCGATAGTGCAAGCTACCGGATCTCCGGACACGACACGTTCGCACTTCGACGCGCAGGATTACATGGAGTCCGGGACACCGGGGCGGAAGGGAACCCGGGACGGTTGGTTGAACCGGGCATTGACGGCGGAAAGAGCGGCGTCCCCGATTCGGGCGGTGGCTTTAGGGGCGAATCTGCCGCGGGCTTTGCGAGGCTCGCGGGCTGCGGTGGCCGTAAACTCGCTGAGCAGCTTTCATGTGCGGGACGACGCCCAAGGCGACTTCATGACGATGTACGCCAAATCGAACGATAAAGTGCTGCAGAGTACGAGTCAGGAAACATTCGAAGCGGTGAAGCTGATTGAATCGATCAACAAGCAGAGCTACAGTCCGGCGACGGGGAGCTTGGCTTATCCTGGTTCGCGGTTCGGCCAAAGTTTGTTGCAGATCGCGCGACTGATCAAAGCTGGAGCGGGGATGGAGGTGGCGTTCACGGATATTCCGGGCTGGGATACCCACATTAATCAAGCGCCGCAGCTGAACAACTTGCTTGGCGACCTGAGCGCAGGGTTGGCGGCATTCCACGAAGATATGGGCAGCCGGATGCAGGATATTGTTGTGGTGACGATGTCAGAGTTCGGGCGCACGGCGCGCGAGAACGGGAACCGCGGGACCGACCACGGACACGCCAACTGCATGTTTGTTTTGGGAGGAGGGGTAAAGGGCGGCCAAGTGCATGGGGAGTGGCCGGGCCTGGCGCCTGAACAGCTCTACGAGAATCGTGACCTGGCGATCACGACCGACTTCCGGGACGTGTTGGGCGAGCTGACGGCCAAGCATTTAGGAAACAAGAATCTGGCGACTGTTTTTCCAGGGTACACGCCCAAATTCCGCGGAATTTTATGAGGCTGGGCATCCTGCTCGTGATCGCCGGAGCCTTGGGGGCCCAGGGTTGGGAAACCCTGTTTGACGGGGTTTCGACCCGGGGTTGGCTGGAGGTGACGGGTGCCCCGTTTCCGGCATCGTGGACGATTGCAGATGGTTGCTTGAAGACCATGCCGAGCCCGGAAGGGATGCACGACCTGCGGACCGTGGGCGTGTATCGGACGTATGAACTTCGGTTTGAATGGAAGCTGGAGGCGGGTGGGAATTCGGGTGTCAAGTACCGGATTGAGAAGACCGACCGTTGGCAGCGGAAAGGCGAGAATGGCTACCAGGCTCGGGCGCGCGGGGCGGAGTATCAGTTGCTGGCCGATCCGAAGGCACCAGCGAATCAGCAGACGGGGTCCCTTTATACGGTCCATGCACCGACGCCGGTGAACCCGACTGCGCCAGGCGTGTTCCATGAATCGCGGATTGTGGTGGCGGCGGACCATGTTGAGCACTGGCTGGATGGAGAAAAAGTGCTGACTTATCCGTTGGCGGAACCTCCGGCAGAGACTTTTGTGTCTTTGCAGAACCACGATTCAAACGTGTGGTTCCGGAACCTAAAGATTCGACGCTTATAGGCGGCAAAAACTTTTTACGCGGACTTCGTCCGCCCGCTTTCCCGGTCGCAGAATAGCTCGTCGAGGGTCAATGCCACCGTGTCCACGATGGCCATCTCCCCCGAGACCTTCATCCGCTTCAATTCTTGAGCAATCCGGTCGGTCACATTCACGATCGGCTGTGCGTTTCGCACATCCCAGCCAAACCTCGTCAAATCCCTCGCATATGCATCAGCGCGAAAGGTGGACTCGGCGTAGGAACGAGCCGCCTCCGCCAGGCCTTGCCGCTCAACGCGGTCTGTTAGCCTTTCTAAAGCGACCGTTAAATCCGCGTGCTCGTGAGCAGGATCAATCTTGATGACGCAGTCCGCGGGCAACTCTTTGTAGAATCCGACGTCGCTCACAATCACCGGTTTGCCATATAGCATCTCTTCGATAACCGACGCAGACGCCCCTTCGATCGGCGGCCAACGAAGGTTCACACAGATGTCGGCTGAAACGAGGCAGGTGTGCAGCAGTTCATCGCTGACGCGACCGAGAAAATGAACTCGAGAGCCAAGGCCGCGATCGGCCACGATCTCATCCAGACGCTTTTTGTAGTTCGGATCCACTGGTCCGGCTACTACAAAATGCATGCCGTCGGGGAGCGCCTCGAGCGTCGCATGGACTCGCTTGTTCGCGTTTACGTGCCCGATTGTGAGCACCATCAAGCGGTCTTCCGGGATACCTAGACTGCCGCGACCTCCGGCCTTACGCCCGACAGGAAGTTCATACGGCAGGTTAATCTTGCGGGTTGGCCCTGAGTAGTGCCGCCGCACCGCATCCAGCAGATACTCCGAATGGGCGACGACACCCAGCGCGCCGTCCGTGCACCTTTCGACGAGTGGAAAATCGACGACGTCGTCTGTTTCCCAAACGGGATTGCCTTGGAGGCTCCGCTCGCCGGCCGCGCGGCCAGCGACGCCGTACCGATATTCCATTTCGGCCAGATAAGCACCGGGATCGCGGCGGGATTCCAGATAAAGCGCGGCGAAAAAATGGTGCATGACGAAATCGTGCAACACGACGATGCCGGGGTGCTGGCGCGAAACGTCGAAGATCTCGCCGTGAAACGGGAGATGATTCCCGAAGTTGTAGACGACCAGATCGAACCCCGCCAGTCGCGCCAAATCGGCACTGGGGGCGTAGACAACTTTCGCGTCCGCGACCGGATGCAAGGGACCCTTTTCAAAATGCCATAGCTCGACGTCGGCGCTTTTGGCCAGCTCGCGAACAATATAAGTGCTCGCTCTCCCGATGGCGCTTTTCTCGGAAAGCGGGGTGAACCAGGCGATTTTCATACTACCAAAAGGCTCGCGAGGTGACCGGCGATGTAGGCGACATCGGATTCGGTGAGTCCGATGTGAGTCGGCAAACTGAGGCCTCGAGCACCCAATCGCTCGGCGACGGGGTAGTGGCCATCGGCCTCGAAAAAGGGCGGCATGACGTGCATGGGATAGAACACGGGGCGGGTCTCGATGCCGGCGTCGTCGAGTTGCCGCATCAACTCGTCGCGGCCGGTAGCGACGGCGGGATTCAAGATTACCGTGTATAGCCAATAGGCATGGCGGCACCAAGGCTCTTCAAGGGGCAGGGCGAGGAGGTCAGCGATGGGGGACAGGTAGTGGGCATACCAGGAGGCTATGGTCCGGTGATGCGCCATGTAGGCATCGATTTGTTCGAGTTGCGCTAATCCCAGCGCCGCCTGAATGTTTGTCATGCGGTAGTTGTAACCGATGACCGGGAACCAATAGCGCCGATCGGACTGCATGCCTTGCCCGCGATAGGTGCGGATGAGGGCCGCTTTGGCGGGGTCCCGGGTGGTGACCATGCCGCCTTCGCCGGTCGTGATGATTTTGTTTCCGAAGAAGCTGAACGTGCCGACGTCGCCCAGCCCTCCAACCACTTGACCGCGGTATTGCGCCCCATGAGCTTCGGCGGCATCCTCAATCACGAACAAATTGTGGCGACGGGCGATGGCGAGGATCGGGTCCATATCGGCGGGGTGGCCGTAGAGGTGGACGACGATAATACCGCGGGTCTTGGGGGTGATCTTCGCTTCGAGCAGGCTAGGGTCCAAGTTCATCGTCCGCGGTTCGGAGTCAACGAACACCGGTTTGGCACCGCAGTAGGCGACCGCGTTCGCGGTGGCAACGAAGGTGAGGGTAGGAACGATTACTTCGTCGCCGGCCTGTACGTTACAGCCGAGGAGAGCCAGGTGGAGAGCGCTGGTGCCGTTGTTGGCGGCGATGGCATGGGAGACGTTGCAGAAACGGGCGAACCCTTCTTCAAACAGGGGAATAAACCGCCCAATGGAAGAGACCCAAGTCGAGTGGATACACTCCTGGACGTACTTAGACTCGTTCCCGATAAATCGAGGGGCCGAAATAGGGATCTCACGAAGCGATGAGACCGAAGAGGGGGGAGGCGCTGGTGTCATTTGGACAACAAAAGATTCCAACTAGTGCAGAGTGCTAAAGACTCGGGATCGATTGCCAACAATTCGCCCGAAGCATCTTCCACGCGCCGCACCTGGAGACCTAGTTGGATCAACTCCTCGTACCATTGTAACGGTTCGATGCCGGCCCGGCGCAGGTGTTCCGGGGCGAACTCGACGAAGATGCGAAGACCGGGGCTGGTTGCGAGAATCCGGGTCATGCCGCGAAGGACAAAGGGCTCGCTGCCTTCGGCATCGATCTTAATGACGTCGATGCGAGGTTCGGCGGCCAGCGCCGCGTCGAGGGTGACGGTTTCGACGGTGAGCGTTTCGCCGGGGGTGGTTCCCGAGAACAACGAGTTATGGCCGGAATTGTTGGGGTAAGCGGTGAAGGTGGCCGTGCCCGCATGGTCGGAGAGGGCACGGGAATCGAGTCGAACGACTCCGGATTCGAGGAAGCCGTTCACTTGGACGTTGTCTCGTAGTAGGGCGTGGGTCTTCGGAGTTGGCTCGAAACTGTAGAGGCGACCGTGGCCAGAAAGATGGCGGAGGGCGAACAGGGTATAAATG
>JBKJLJ010000189.1:0-6102 GCA_046597015.1 Bryobacteraceae bacterium | reverse complement strand
CGAACCTAATAGTCTTTTGGATCACGCGGTAGAGAGTGCTGAATCATGGGCTATCCGGAAGTTGAGGCCACCGGCCAAGAAGGCGACGAGCGCTTCCGGAGGCGTAGCCATAGGGTGACGGAGGTTCGGCTGAGCCCCCAGCGGCGGAGCGATAGCCGGGCGGCTCAGCCCATTTTTACCAAACTGCTCCTTTCTGGAGCGAGGTGATACCCGCGCCGTTCTTTGGCGGCCCAATAGTAGTTTAGGGCCTCCTCGACTTCCTGCCTTGTAGGGAAGGGAGTGAAACGCGTTGGGCCCGTGCTGCCGAGGCGGCCCCATTCCCGCATAAGGCACCATTGACCGAATAGATCTGGCTGCGCGTCCATCCGGTATTCGCGGCGCATGTGTTTGGCCGGATCCGGTAGATATAGGAGGATGCCGGTCATAGCGACAGACCTTCGGCACTTGTGCCGTCACGCCTTCTGGTTGCTCGGGGGCGTGCTTTCCTTCAGGCTTTCGGCGAGTTCTTTGCCTGGTTTAAACACAGCCACGCTTCGAGCGGCGATCGTCATCGGGTCGCCCGTCGTGGGGTTTCGTCCCTGGCGTTCTTTCTTCTGGTTCACCTGAAACTTTCCGAATCCGCGAAGATCGACCTTCTCTCCTTTGCTCAAGGCCTCGGCGATGACGGTGAGAACGGTCTCAATCAGTTTTTCTGTTTCCTTCTTGGTGCCTTGCGTCGCCGCCGCCACTTGTTCAATCAGAGTACTCTTGGTCATCTTCCGAGGGTAGCGCACCCTCTGCCGCCGCTCCACCCGGATCACCCCCCAGGGAGTCCGTTAGCGAGGATGGATCGCCCGCCTTTCCGCCCTGCCCTTTATTGACCGATGGAGATACTTCGCTATTTATTGCTCGCCTGTCGAAAAAAAAGAACCATGCGGGCTCCTCCCTGTGCGCTGAGGCGGTAACAGCCGCGCTAACGCGTGGACTCTAGAACTAAAGAAGCGTCCGGGGCGGCTTCGATCGCCCGGTCCCTCGCGCTTTTGACCGGCAATCGGCCCCGGCGAGGTAAACCTACAACCCAAGCCGTCGGCGGCATTGTCGCGAAAGAGGTTGGCGTCGCGGATGTAATGGCGGAGGGTAGCGGTGGACTTATGGCCGGTCTGATTCATGATGGCGCGTTCGGATTTACCGGCGATGGCGACCGCGGTGGCGTGGCGGGCGCGAAGGCTGTGGCCGGTGCACGCTTCCGGGTCGAAGGCGGCAGCGGCGGCGCAGCGCTTAATCACAATCGTCGCACCGCCCGACTTCGCACCTCGAGGGAAAACTGCTTTGCCTTCTCTTGGCTCATTGCTCCACCTTCGCAAGTGTTGGAGCCTCAGGCAATCCCGGCGCGGTTCACTTTGAACTTCTGAACGAGCTCTTTGATTAGACCCCCCAGTACCATGAACTCTTTAAGGTCTGAAGGCTTCCGGAAGTACGCGTCAGCACCAAGCGCTTTAACCCGTTCACGATCCCTCGGTGAGTCAGAGGACGTCACCACAATAACTGGTGTCAGGGCGCAGACCAGATGCTTGCGAAAGTGCTGTAGCACCTTCGCACCGTCAATTTTGGGCAGATTAAGATCAAGGAGTACGAGATCCGGGAAGGGCGGCCCGTTGTTAAGCCCCATCTCTGCTACAAAGCCTAGTGCCTCGGCACCGTCTTTTACGACATGCAGCTGATGATGGATTTGGTGTTCTTCCAATGCCTGCTCGACGAGCATGACATCGCCCTCGTTGTCCTCGGCCAAAAGAATGTGAAGAACGTTATTCATCCGCTACACAAGGCAAAGAGAAGTAAAACTTCGCTCCCTCTTTAGGTGTCCCTTCGGCCCACATCCGCCCACCGTAGCGCTCCACGATGCGCTGGCATATTGCCAAGCCCAGCCCTGTGCCCGGATATTCCTCTTTGTGCAGGCGCTTAAACAATTTGAAAATGCGCTCTGCGTATTGCTGCTCAAAGCCAATTCCGTTGTCATGCATGCAGACAACACACTGATCGGCGTTGAGGTTGGCAGAGATGTGGATCTTAGCAACACAGTCCTTCTTTTGATACTTTAACGCATTCGAGAGAAGATTCTGGAAGACATGAGCTATTTGTGCAGTGTCTCCGCGGAGCACGGGTAAGGAGTCAGCCGTTACAATAGCCGCGTTCTCCTCGATACGACTTTTGAGCACCGACATGGCCTCACTCAAGGCGGCAGTTAGGTCCGCTTTGCCGACTGGAAGTTCATCCTTCTGCACGGCGCGAGAATACGTAAGGAGATCGCGGATAAGCCTCTCCATGCGTACGACCCCCTGTTCTATAAGGCCCGCGTATTTCTCCGCCTTGGGGTTGTTGCTGGAAAAATCCCTGACGAGGAGTTGCGTATATATGTTGATCATCCGCAGCGGCTCTTGCAGGTCGTGGCTAGCTACGTAGGAAAACTCCTCAAGCTCTTGGTTGGCAAACGTTAGTTCCTCGTTCTTCTGACGCAGCCGCGCCTCTGACTCTTCAATGATCTCGCGGGCATGCACCTGCTGGGAGATGTCGCGGAAATAGCAGACCACACCGAAGCCGCCGTCTGGCAGTGGGATACGGTTGATCTGCCATTCATAAAACTCAGGCAGACCGCGATCCTGCCGTTGCTCGATTCGCTCGTGCACAATGTACGGCTCGCCGGTCGCTAACGTATGCCGGAACCGCTCAATAATTTCATCCGCGTACTGTTTCGGCCACAAGATATGAATGACTTCGTGAAAGTCCCTCCCGATCAGACCGGGAATGTCGCCGAATACCGACAGAGCGGTCGGGTTCATCTCCCGAATCCGAAAATCTCTGCCGATCAGGTAGACGCCCAGCGGGGCTGCATTCAGAAGCGTTTCGAATTGTTCGGCCCTGCGGTGAGTGTCCTCGTCAAAATCACGGCGAATTTTGGCGATGGCCAGCGCAGCTCTTACCCGAGCCTCAAGTTCCTTCGCGGAGAAGGGCTTGGTGAGATAGTCGTCAGCGCCGGCTTCCAGCCCGTCTATCCGAGCTTCTTCTCCCGCGCGGGCGGAAAGCAAAATAACGGGCAGCGTCTTCAGCCGTTCATCCGATCGTACTTCCCGCAGTAGCTCGATACCGTCAACCCGCGGCATCATTACATCGGCCAGGACGAGATCGGGGACACGCTCGCGAATCGATTCCAGAGCTGCAGCCCCGTCCATCGCAACTGTGACCTCATACTCCCGGTGCAGCAGTCGTTGCAGGTACTCACGCATGTCCGTATTGTCCTCAACGATTAGAATGTGTGAGCCCGCCCCCGGCTGGGACGGGGAATCTTCTGCCGCGACAGCCTCGCTACGGTTGCCATTGTCGGCAGAGTCTCCGGCAGGAAGCCAGCGTAAAGCTTCCGCCACGTACGGTCGAGCTCGGCCAGGGTCATGGACCGGATGTCGTGGTGTCCCTATCCGGTCTGCCGGCAGGTGCGTACTCCCCTGGGGAATGGAAACAATGAATCGGCTGCCATGATTCACTTCGCTCTCAACACGTACTGTGCCGCCATGCAACTTCACCAGCTCCTGGACAAGCGAGAGGCCAATCCCTGTGCCCTCAAAGTTGCGACCATGGGATCCCTTAACTTGATGAAAGCGCTCGAACAGATGGGGGATTTCTTCAGCCGGAATGCCCGTTCCTGTATCTCTGACTGTCAACTCGACTGACTTGCCAGCACGTCGCACCGACATTTCAATTTCACCTTTCATGGTGAATTTGAATGCATTAGACAGCAGATTCAGAACGATCTTCTCCCACATTTCGCGGTCAACATAGACGGTGTCCCGCGCTGGCGTATTGTCCACGTTGACGATCAACTTCATGCCGGCGCGTTCGATTGTCGAGCGGAACGTACTAGCGAGGTCGGCGCTGAACATCCCCAGGTCGGTGGGCTCATAGTGAGCCTCCATCCGACCCGCTTCAATTCTAGAAAAGTCGAGCAATGTGTTAACGAGCTTCAGCAGCCGCAGAGAATTCCGCCACACCACCTCCAAGCGTTCCCGGTTTTCGTCGGCAAATCTGGAGCTTTCAGCTAACATGTCTTCCAAAGGACCCAGCATCAGTGTGAGCGGAGTACGGAATTCATGGCTGATGTTGGAGAAAAAGACGGTTTTGGCCCGGTCGATTTCGGCTAGTGCTTCCGCACGTCTTCGTTCCTGCTCGTAGGATCGGGCGGTGAGCAGCGCGCTTGTTACGGACTCCCGCAACATCAAATAGAACGTGCGGTACTGTTCGTCCAGCGCGCGCCGGGAACTGACCCCTGCGATCAAGATGCCAAGCGGATGGTCGAGACCTGGCACGATAATTGGGATGACCAAGGAACTTTTCGGCGCTTCGGGATAAGGTCCAACGCGGTAGGCGGCAAGCAACTCTCCCCCGTGGGCGCATTCTTGCGTCTGCCCCGAGCGGAGTACTTCCCTAAACGGCCAAGGCTCGGCTTCATTCCCAGTTAAGTCGAACGATGACGGACTCACTGCTGTGCCGGGAGGGAGACCGGCACTTCCTACCAGCCTGATTGCGTTTCCCGCAGGATGATCGACGAGATACACGAGAGCAAATGGAAGGTCCAGGTCGTGGAGACTGAGGGCTTCCGCCACGAGACTACCTGCCCGCTCCAAGGTCTGCGCATCCGCCGCATCTTCCGCGATACGACGAAGGGCGTTCAGGCGGCGCTCTATTAGGCTTTGCTGCGTCAGTTCCAGAACCGGATGAAACAGCCCCCCTACGCTGCCGCGCTCGTCACGGATTGGACTGAAGGAGAAGGTGAAGAAGGTCTCTTCCAAATATCCATGGCGGTTGAGGAATATCCTCTGATTTTCGAGGAAAGAGGTCTGTCCCGACGAGGCCGAGTCAAACGGTTCACCAATCACCTCCCAGGCCTCTAACCAACACGCCCTGAAATCCTGGCCCATCGACTGCGGATGCTTGTCACCGCAAACAGGCCAATAGCCGTCGTTATAGATCTGGACGCGAGCGGGTCCCCACGCCAGGCAAATGGGAAAGTTTGACGCCAGGCAAATGCTGACCGCGGTACGCAAACTTTGTGACCACGATTCGATTGGACCCAATGGCGTTTGCGACCAATCCATGGATCGAACCAGCTTGCCCATCTCGCCGCCGCCCGAGAGGAAATCCGGGCTCAGGGAGGATTCAACCAATTTCATAGTGTACGCCGCTTCTGCTTATCCCACATAGAGTTAGTCCTGTTGCCCACGAAGAAAGGAGTGAATGCGAAGCTGACGAGAAACCATTGGCGGCTTACTCTTAAGCGTCTCTCAAGTCTAGCGCCTTTAGTCTTTGGAGAATTTGAGAGGCAGGCTCCTTTGCGCCAGGCGGCCCCCCACGGAGGCCCATCCGTTAGCCCCCCCGCTTGATTTTTGTCGAGCGTTCTCGTCACGTCGGCGAACCGGGGCTCCTACCAAAACGGCGTACGCGAGAATTTCGCCTTCGTGGGTTACTAGTAGCGGCACGTACTTGACCAAGGTCGATAGGTATCATAACGAACGTTACGATGCTTACCTCGACCGGAGAGGGCATGGCCATATCCCATTGATTTGTCGGCTTCTTTCTAATCCGAGGCCCTCGGCGGCATTGTCGCGAAAGAGGTTGGCGTCGCGGATGTAACGGCGGAGGGTGCCGGTGGACTTATGGCCGGTCTGATTCATGATGGCGCGTCCGGATTTACCGGCTATGGCGGGCGCGGTGGCGAGGCCGGCGCGAAGGCTGTGGCCGGCGAACTCTTCCGGGTCGAAGGCGGCAGCGGCGGCGCAGCGGTTTATCACAATCGCTGCGGCGGCGCCGGAGAGCCGGTGGGGCAGGATGGGGCCGTGGCGGTTGACGAGGAGGAAGAGCGGGCCTTGGACGATGCCCGCGGCAGCCGTCCAGCGGGATAGCGCCTGGCCCGCGCAGGTGGCCGCTTCCCGGCCTCGCGGGATGGCAATCTTGCGCCCTTCGGCATCCGCATCGGTCTTGCTGCGGCGGATCGTCCCCCGTTTCTTGTACGTCCTGGACGTTGAATCGCGGGGAAACGAATCACCGCTTTCGCCGCGCGAATCTCCTACGTCAACG
>JBKJLJ010000114.1:0-5518 GCA_046597015.1 Bryobacteraceae bacterium | reverse complement strand
ATTATGGGGGGGGGAAGGGGTTTGAGGTGTTTCGGGACCAGGGGGAGGTGGTTACCGTTGGGGGAGTGAAGGCGGCGAAGAAGGCGAAACACAACAAGGTTGTGACCTTTGTGGAGGGGAAAGCGCCGGGGTATTCCTTTGCGGAATGGCCCAAGTATTTCGGAGGGCAACAATTGGAGGTCGAGACCCCGGCGGCGGTTTCAATTCGAGTGAAAGCCTGGGTACTTTGCCGACAGGTGGAGTGCCGGTCGGAGCCACTGACGGAAAAGGAGAAGGAGTGTATCCATTCGCTTTTGATTGGTGCCAACAATCTGTTTGCGGCGGAGAATGCGGGGATTCATTTGGATTTGTCGCAGTTAGCGACGGTGGTGGAAGATCGCCAAATGGATGCCAGTAAGGAAGTTTATCGGAACTTCAATACGAGCGGTACGGACTGTAATATTGGCCTCTATAAGGATCTCATGAAGGGGATGGTGGACGATGAAGCGTTGAATTTGTACTTTGTCCGGACCGTTTTTATGGAAGAGGGAAGGGGCGAGACCTGTGATTCCTACAAACACGTGGCGATATTCGGGTTGGGGGCGGACGCCGGACTGGTTGCCCATGAGATCGGGCATGATCACTATATTTGGCACTCGGACAAGTCAGAGAGCCCCGAGCACCAAGAGTACGGAATAAAGAACATCATGCATAGTCTGAGCTCCACCCGCAGTTACTTTTCCGAGGGGGAGATATTCGTGATGCACTTTGATCTGAATTCGCTGCGGAATTGGTGCCCCCAAAATGGGGAGGTTGGACGGCAATGCACTCCCTCGACGGTACGAATGGGGGCGTTGTCTTGCGACCCATCGGTTTGCCCTTCAATCGGGGCGCGGCTTAGGGTGGATGTACCATGAGGCTGGTATTGGTGGCGGCGACGGTGCTCGTGTTCAGTAGCTGCCATCGGCATCGGGCGTTGATGCCGGTTTTCGGGGATGGGCCACCGACTCGACAGGCTGTGCTGGAAACGTGGTTGACGAAGAGCTGCGGCGTAGGGGAAAAGAGAGATCTGGAGGCGGCGATGCGCCGGTTCGGCGACGAGGTGACGCCGGACTTTATTTCAGCTTTTGAGAACGGGCCGACCCCGGACGAAAGGGCGACCGTAGAGGCCTATGAGCGAGCGGCGCTGGTTCAGATGAAGGGGAATTTAGAGCGCCTGGGTTTGGCGGAGCGGGACAAGTGGATGGTTAGAGACCGCGTTGAGTCAGTCCATGTTCAGGAGGGCGTGGAACGCTACGTTAGGAACTACAAAGCGGCGGCGTTAGCGGGGCTTGGGGTGATTGGTACGGCGAAGGCGTGGGACTATCTCGAAAAGGTGAAAGCCACCCTCGGTTCCACCTTTCAAGAAAACGCCCGCGTGATTTTGGCGACGCGCAAGGGATGAAGGTCTCGAACGAGAGTTAGGGTTCCGTGCGCTGAGTGCCTACACCGGTACCGCCACCACCGTCTTCGATTTCCAGAAGAGGGTCTTCGTGGAGGAGTACGAATGTTCCAGGGGGATCTTCTTTCAAAAGTACGAAGGTGTATTTGAACGGTTCCGGGGTACCCGGCGTTTGTAAGTTTCGGAGCGGAAAGCTGTCCGTTATCCAAAAGGTTTTGCTAGGCCTGATCCTCCGCTCGGAGCCAATGGCGAGGGCCCCGCCGACAAACGGAGAGTCAGCATCGACCTTGTTTTTGGCCTCGAACACAATGGCGAACGCTCCGAGTTCGGAACGCCAGCGAACTGTCTCACCGGGTTTCGCCTTGATTTTTCCTTTTCCCGATGCGGATGGATTTTGGACGGTATCGATGATTGGTACGTAGAGGAAAGTTGAGGGGTCGGTTGGATCCGCCGTGTCCTTTACGATGTCGATTAGGAAGCTGCGTTTTTGTATTGGCGCGGCTGTCTGTGCGAGAGCAGAAGTGGAGTTTGGCATTTGATTTCTCTAGGGGGTTAGTTTTGTTTCGGGGCGGCAGGCGTGGTGAGAACCTGCTGAAAAGCGGGTAACCGTTGATACCTGCTGAATTCAGGAGCGCGGCGGATCTCGTCAAGTGAGTAGCCTTGGCGGGCGGCGGTGCGGATTTCGTCCAGGGCGCGGGCGTCCAGATTGGCGGTTGCATAAGCGAGGGCGGCGATGTAGTGGACGGTTGCGTTTTCCGGTGCCAGGAGCACGGCCTTTGAGGTGGCCGCGGTCGCGGCGGTGGTGTCGCCAACCTTGGATTGATAGAGCGCTTGGGTAACGAGCAGTTCGGCGTCGGCTGGCTTGGCGCTACTCCTCTTCTGGACGATCGCGAGAGCTTGCTGCCAGGCTTGCCGGGACTTTTCAGAGGGAGCACCGGAAAGCCAGTAGGCGTCACCCAGGTTTCCCAGTGCTTTGTAGTCGTTGGCTCCCTCCTCGGCAGCCAGTTGGACCGCCCTTTCCATGACGGGAACGGCTTCGCCGTAGCGCTGGTGGAAGATAAGAAGAGCCCCGAGGTTGTTGTAGTTTCGCCCGCCGGGGTTCAGTTCGACGGCTTTTCGCATCATCGCTTCGGCTTGCTCGGGATCCTTTCCTGCTCCTAGAAGCGCGGTGCCGAGGTTGCGGTAACCGAGGTGATTGTCGGGGGTAAGTTCGATGACCTTGCGGAGTTGGACCTCGGCTTCCGCCTGGCGTTGCCGGCTCAAGTAGTAAAGGCCGAGGTTGCTGTAGCCGATCCAATCCATGGGGCGCATGGCGATGGCGCGTTGGTAGGTTTGTTCGGCCTCGCGGTGTCGCTTTTGAGAACGGTAGAGGCGGGCGAGTTCGCGGTAGGCGGCAGCGTCGCGGGGGTCCAGTTTGATCGCGAGTTCCAGTTCAGCGGTGGCTTGGTCGGGGGAATTGAGTTCCGTGAGGATCGCTCCCAGAACGATGTGACCACCGGCGAGATTGGATTTGAGTTGGATGGCTTGGTTGGCAGCGTCTTTGGCGGCGGCGAGATCCGAAGGGTCGCGACGGAGGCGGTAGAGGCCGAGGTTCGTTGCGGCCAGGGCGATGTGGGCGAGAGCGAAGCGGGGGTCGGCGTGGATGGCGGCTTCGAATTGTTGTTTGGCACGATCGTAGTTGCCCGCTTTGTCAAAACGGTAGAGGAATCCGCGGCCACGGATGTAGGCGTCATAGGCGGAGGGGAGCTGGGAGGCGCCAGCGAGAAGGGGGTTGACTGGTGCGGAGGCGGCGACGTTAAGAAGATTGCTAATGCGGGAGATGACGCTGTCTTCCATCTCGTGGAGAGTTTGGACGGGCCAGTCGATGGTTTCGGCGTCGATTTGGCGGAGGGTGACGGCATCGATGAGGGTGAGGATGACGCGGAATTCATCGCCTCGGCGCTGGATGCTGGAGGCGATTACGAGGTTGACACCGAACTCGCGGCGGGCAGCGCCGGAGTTGTGGAGCTTGCGGGCATCGGCGGAGGGGACGACGGAGAAGCCGCCATGTTTGGTGAGGGCGGTGGTGAGAGTTTCGGTGAGACCGTCGCAGAAGGCTTGTTGGCTGGGATCGCCTCCGATACTGCGGAAGGGGAGGACGGCGACGTGCTTACGGTCGGGTAGGCGGGAGGAGGAGATCCAGCGACGGATAGGTTCAGCATAGTTCCAGCCGGCACCTGCGAGCAGGGGTACGACGGCGACGGCGAACCAGCGTCGATTGAAGGGTGGAGCGGGACGGGAGGCGAGCGCGATGGTTTGGGTGGCAAGGCTATCGGCGGAGGGTATTTCGAGAGCACGCAGGGCGCGAGCGACCTGGTGGGCACTGGGAAAGCGATTTTCCGGCTTCTTCTGGAGGAGACGAGAGACGATGGCTTGGAAGTCGACGGGAAGGTCGGAACGGAAGAAGGAAAGGGGGAGGGGGTCGGTGGAGAGGAGCTTGCCGATAATCTCCTGGAGGTCCTTGCCGGGGAAGGGCAGGGTGCCGGTGGCCATTTCGAAGAGGAGCACACCGAAGGAGAAGAGGTCCCCGCGCGTATCCGGAGTGGCCCCTTCCCACTGTTCCGGGGGCAGGTATCCGATGGTCCCTTCAATTCTTCCGGGGGCTTGATGGCGGGCCTCTTCGGGGCTTTGAGCGAGGCCGAAGTCAGTGAGTTTGATACGGCCTTCGGCATCGAACATCGCGTTACTACTTTTGACGTCGCGATGAATCACGCTATGGCGGTGGGCATGTTCCAGGCCTTCGGCGAGACCGATGGCCCAAGCTACGAGGGAAGATACGGGAAGGTGGCCACCGTTGGCACAAATGCGGGATTGCAGGGTCCCGCCGGCCAGGAACTCGAGAGCGAGAAACGGTTTGCGTTCGATTTCATCGACTTCATATACGATGGCTATATGGGGATGACTCAGCGAGGAGATGATGACGGCTTCGCGCTTGAATCGTTCTTGTTGCTCGACGGAACCGATCAATTTAGGGGAAAGGAACTTTAGGGCGACGATGCGATTGAGCTTGAGATCGCGAGCCCGATAGACAGCGCCCATACCACCTTCTCCGAGCTTTTCGAGCAACTCAAAGTGGGAGACGGTGGTGGGAGGCATAGCAGCAACTCCTGGTTAGTAGCTGAAAAAGAGCCTTACGGTCGCTCGTTGGCAGGAGTTTCCGCGGGTAGTTGGTTAGAGGATTTCAAGATGATACTCCCGTGATTTGTCGAATGCAAGCACCTTAAGAGTGGGATCAGGAATCCGGTATTGGTGCGCCATTCTGGGATCGGGAGATGAGCATGGGACGGGAATGTTGCTAACTTATTGATAGCAATCTGGTTACCAACTGGCAGATAATTTGCTGACAAACTCTGCATGAAAGCATTGTTTGCGATTGCGATCGCACTCTCCCCTTGTTTTGGAATTACGATGACCGCGGACGGTTCGATTCCTTCGCTCTACCAAGTGATCGGTCTTTCGTTGGACGGAAATTCAACTAACTACTACGCCGGACAGATTGGCGTACGATTTGATGACGGTTCGCCGGCGCTGTTATTTTGCGCCGACCCGTTGGTTTGGCTGCGGAATGACGCGGTAGCGGTGACCCCCACGCCCGCGAGCGGCTGGAGCTTTGGGCCGCGATTAGCTTGGATGTACTTCAACTACGCAGCCAATATTACCCAAAGTTGGGAGGCGGCAGCGCTTCAATTCGCGGCTTGGGACGTTGTATTGGATAATGGCAACGGTTTTAGCAGCGGCCGGCTGCAATCTCGACCGGATACGGATGCCCAAGTGCTGGCTCAGGCCACGAGCATCCTGGCGGCAAGCATCGGACAGTCCAGCGGCGGGGTGACCTTCTTTATTCCGGAACAGGGGCCGAGTTACTCGCAGACGCTGTTTGGACTGAGTCCGATGGCTTACGGGTTCGCGGCGACGGAGACACCGGAGCCAGCCAATTACTGGTTACTCGGCGGCGGATTACTGGCGCTGGGCACCTGGCACCGGCGGCGGATACAGAGCTAGACGAACGGTCGCGGCAGGCTCCGCAGCTAGTCGCTTGGAGGCCGGTAGATGCGGAGC
>JBKJLJ010000845.1:0-2758 GCA_046597015.1 Bryobacteraceae bacterium | reverse complement strand
GCCTCTCCAGAAACTCGTCCGGCACCCGAACATTTCCCCGTCGTCCTTCTCCTAACGCGATGTCCGGCTTGTTCCCCCCATGGTGGTCCGAGCCTCCCGTCTCGAGTAACCCGTACTTGTCCGCATAACCCCGATATCGCTCCACGTCCACCGTGGAATGGTCAGAATGGATCACCTCAATCCCCACGAGTCCCAGCCCCATCGCCTCCACGATCAACGCCTCCTCCTCACTCACCTTTCGCTTTCCCAACCGAATCGGATGCGCCAACACCGAAATTCCGCCCCCAGCGGCCACCCGATGCAAGGCCTCCGCCAGCGCCACCTCCTCCCGCTGCACGAACGCCCGCCCATCTTCCGCTAAGTACGAATCAAACGCCTCCTGCGTCGTCCCAACGTAGCCCTTATTCATCAAAACCCGCGCAAAATGGGGCCGTCCGGTCATCGTCTTCCCAATCGCCTCCACCTCCGCCAACGTAATCGAAACCCCCACCTCATTCAATTTCGCAATCAGCCGGATGTTCCGATCCCGCCGATAGGCCTGCTGCTCCCGCAACCACTCCCCAAACTCGGCCGTCGGCTCCGAATTCGGAAAATAAGCTAACAGGTGCACCGTCTTACCGTGAAACTTCGTCGACAGTTCAATCCCGCAAACCAGATCAAAACCCAAACTCTCCGCGTACGGCAAAGCCTGCTCATACCCAAAAAGTGTGTCGTGATCCGTAATCGCCAGCGCCCGTAACCCCGCCGCCCGCGCTCGATCTATCAACTCGTGAGGGGTATCCGTCCCGTCCGAGGCATCCGTATGGCTATGTAAGTCGATCAACCTCCAGGTTACTCGACCAGACCCAACTCCTGCAGCTTCGCCCACACTTTTGCTTCGCTCTCTGCAATCGGCTCACTCGCCGTATCGCAGCGAACATCCGGATCCACCGGAGCCTCATACGGATCCGAAACGCCCGTGAAGTGTGCGATCTCCCCCGCCAAGGCTTTCTTGTACAACCCCTTCACATCTCGCTTTGCGAGCACGCTAACCGGCGCATCCATGAAAACTTCCACGAAATTCTCAATCCGCGCCCGGACCTCCCCCCGCGCCTCCCGGTAAGGCGAAATCGCCGCCGTGATCGCAATCACCCCGTTCCGCGCCAACAGTTGCGCCACAAACCCGATCCGCCGGACGTTCGTATCCCGGTCCTCGCGCGAAAAGCCCAGTCCCTTCGAAAGATGCTCCCGCACCTCGTCCCCGTCCAACAGTTCCACCCGCGCCCCCTGCGCCTTCAAACGATCATAAATCCGCTGCGACAGCGTCGACTTCCCCGCCCCGCTCATTCCCGTAAACCACAACGCAAAGCCCTTATGCATTTGTTTGCAACACCTGTTCCAATAACACGTCCACCGTCCTCATCACCTTCCCCGCCGGCGTGAAGTGCAATCCGCACTCCTTGTCCGCCGAATCTTCCCACCACCACCGACCGGCCCGCTCCCCCTCGCCCGCCTTCGTCGCCCGGGTGCAAGGCCCACAGCCAATCGACGGATAGCCCTGCGCATACAACGGATGCTCCGGCACTTCATTCGCCTCCAAATACTCGCGCACCTGCGTCGAACTCCACTCCGCCAACGGACTCAACTTCACCTTCCCTTGCAATTCACTCACCGCCGCCACTCCCTCGCGCGTCGCCGATTGTTCCCGCCGCAAACCCACCGCATACGCATCCAACTCCGCCAACTTCCGCTCCAGTGGACGGACCTTCCGAACCTGACAACACAACTTCCGCTCCGGCACGCTCCCGTAGAAAAGATTCGGCCCGTGCTGGGTCACCATCGCCTCCACCTCACGCCCCTCCGGTTGAACCATCTCTACCGAAATCTCGTATCGCTCCCGCACCCTCTCAATCATCGTGTAAGTCTCTTCCGGAAGCCGCCCCGTATCCAGCGTCAAAACCCGCACCCGGCGGTTCAAGTGCACCGCCATGTCTAACAAAACCATACCCTCTCGTTGAAACGAGGTCGTGATCGCAAAGCGATCTCCAAATTGCGACATCGCCCATCGCAACAAATCCTGAGGCGGCGTCCCAGAGGCGGGAAAAGAGCTAGACATGAATCACCACTAATCCTATCAGATTAGTATAGATTGACTCTAGCGTCGGATTCGGGGCTTCTTGTACACCATCGGCCGGTGCTTCCTGGGGTTATACACCGGCGGCTTAAACTTTTTCGTTCGACTTCGCCGCATCCCCGCGCCCTCCCCCGCACTAGCATCCGCTTCCATACCCCGTTCCTCGCTACCCATCGCCGTCAAAATCGCCTCTTCTGCATCTGCCCGGAAGTTACCCTTCGCCGGCGAAGAATCCACCGCCCAAGCAACCGAGATACCGTCGACGCCCCGGTACGTCCAAGCCAACCCGTAGTCGTGCAGCGCCCCACTCTGCGCCATTCCTAACTCTCCCGCGCTATTTACGAAACGAACCAAGTCCGGCATGGAAGCCGCCCATCCCGCCGCCCCGCCCCATTGCCGTACCCCCGCCGTCCCGCTCAATCCCATCTGCGCCATTCCCAGCGGAGCCAATACTCGCGCCCGGACAAACGCCTCATAAGGCTGCCCGCTTACCTTCTCCACGATCGCTCCGAGCAACAGAGCCCCTACATTCGAATACTGCCGCCGCGACCCTGGCGCAAAATCCAAAGGCTTCCCGGCGATCTCGCGCAGAATCTGCCCCGTTGATCTCCCGGCTCTCATCGCCGCCGCCACAACGTCCTCGTC
>JBKJLJ010000834.1:0-2718 GCA_046597015.1 Bryobacteraceae bacterium | reverse complement strand
TCGCTCTACTACGCCGGCCGCTTTGCCGAATGCCGTAAGCAGTTTGAGCTGCACCGGACCGTGAATCCGGAAGATGTCGAAAACGCCGTTTTCCATATGCTCTGCGCCGCCCGCATGGACGGCATGGCCGCGGCGCGCGAAAAGCTGATCCCCATTTCGGCCGACACGCGCCCCGGCATGATGCAGGTGCACGCGCTCTTCGCCGGCAAAGGCACCGCCGCGCAGGTGATGAACGCGGCCCGCAGCGGCGGCCCCTCCGCCCTGTTCTACGCCTCTCTTTACATCGGCTACTACGAAGAAACCGCCGGCCGCCGCGAGGCTTCCAAACAACACTTCCGCGAAGCCAACCGCCTCGCCGGAACCGACTACATGGGCGACACGGCCCGGGTTCATTGGAAGGCGTTGCAGGACGGCAAACTGCCCTAAAGCAGGAACCGGTCGATCACGTTCTTTGTAATCCGCGACACGTCCGCGTCCGGGAACAGCGCCGACGGCCAAGTGATCGACCCCACCGAGAACACCGCCCCGCCCGAAGGCGTGTCGAAGGTGACGATCTCCGCCCCTCCGTCATCGACGTTCGTCCCCTTGGCCAGCAACACCGTATTGGCCGGGGAGGACGGGCTGCGCTTGTCCGTCTCATGGCCCGACGCCCCGCCCGGCACCCGCTCATGCAGCGTCTCCTGGCCGAACTCGTCCCCGTTCCGCAACCCCGTTCCGGCGAACGCCCAATGTTCGGCGTCGATCACTTTGTACGGCGCCGAGGTCATGATGCCGGTCTCCGTGCAGACCACGCCGAGCAGGTTCGCCTCCGATTCCAGCGTCCGCGCCATCCGGCTTTCAAACCGCCCGCCCATCTCGCCCTGCTCGCTGTATAAGTGAGACAAGCAGCGCATTGTCGCGTCCGGCGCCAGCGTCACCTCGCAGTTCAGCCCGTTGCCGCCCAGATACATAAACTTCCCGCCCCGGTCAAACACCCAGCTTTTCACCCGCAGATACATCTCTCGCGTCCAGTATTCTGGATGAACCGCGATGATTAAGATCGCATAGGCATCCAACGGCAGCGTGCCGTCGTGCAATTGCGCTTCGGCGTAAAGGTCGTACTCGAACCCTTCCCGCTCCAGCCAACCGTACAGCCGCCACTCCCCCGGCAGTTGGCCGCATTGCACCCGTCCCGGAATCGGTTCGGTGATTTCGCCATCAACGAGTAAGTGGTTATTCGGTTCGGGCCGGTCGAAGGACAGGGGCCGGTACTCCTCGTCGGCGGGCCGCCAACTGCCGAACGGAGTTAGATCGGTATATCTCCCCAGGTCCTGCCGCGAATTTATCACCGGCACGCGCGGTAACTCTGTCACGTTTACGTAGTTACTCCTCCCGCCGTAGTTATTGTAAGCATTCCAGTTATTCGTCGCCGCCAGTACCGCGATCTTCGCCACCGGCTGCGCCGGAGCCACGATCCAGGGAAAACTGAACGAGCGGCCGGAGGGCGTCTTCGCCCAGAAGTAGTAAAGACCGGAACGTTCAGGCGCCTGCACAATGGGCGGGGAGGGATAGCCGTCGTTGTTCCAATGCACGCCGGTCTGGGTGAAATCGCCATCCGGCAGCATCTGCCGATTGGCTTGCGGGCCGTGTTCGTCCACCCAGCCAATCATCCGGACATACTCTTTCTTCAGCCCGTAGCGCCACAGCGTCAATTGATACTGCTCGTTCGAATGAACCCGGTACTCGCCCTTTTCCCCGCCGCGAATCCACTTAGGCCACATGTAGCCGATCAGGCCGTCCGATAACAAGCGGAACTGCACCGGCTCGCCGAGCTCAACAGTTACCGTCTTCGAACCAAAGCCCGCCTTGGCGAGACTAACTCGATAACGGCCCGGCGCTAAGTCGCCATAGAAGGCACCGCGCGCCGAGGAGCGGAGGACAGTAACCTCTCCCGAGGCCGCTTCAAAGTCCGCCACCACCTCGGGCAGGGCCAGGTACATCTCGTCGCTCACGTAGGCTAGAACACGCATGTTCCTCGAATTGTATAGCATAGGCCCATGCGTCTTTTCGCCGAAATGAACCGTGAGCAACTGCGCCTGGCGGCACCGTCCAGTTTGGCCATTCTGCCGATTGGAGCCACCGAACAGCACGGCCCCCATTTGGCAACCGGCATGGACTTTCTGACCGTCGAACGGATCACCCGCGCCGCCGCCGAACTGTCACAGGCTCCGGCCATCGTCACCCCCACTCTGCCCTTCGGCTCCTCCCACCATCACCTGGTTTTCGGCGCAACACTTTCCCTCCGAACCGAGACCTATCTGGCCGTCCTGAAAGACCTGCTGCACTGCCTCGTCGATGACGGCTTTCGCAAAATCTACGTCGTCAATGGCCACGGCGGAAATCAGGATCTGATGCGCCTGGCCGTCCGCGATGTGCGCCTGGAAAGGAATGTGGAGATCGGGTGCGCCGCTTACTGGGCGCATCGCGGCCCCGGCCACGCCGGCCAATGGGAGACGTCGCTGATGCTGGCGTCCCGCCCCGAACTCGTCGACCGCAACGCCGACTTTTCCGCCGGCCGGGAACCGGACTGCCGCCAGGAGCGCCCCGATTTCTGGAAGGCGATCCATGGCTATACCGACGACCCGCGCCTCGCCACCGCGGAATACGGCCAAGCGCTCGCCACCGAAATCATCGCCGAAGTCCTTGAGAATGGCGGCGAGTTCGGCGATGATTTCGGTG
>JBKJLJ010000712.1:0-3025 GCA_046597015.1 Bryobacteraceae bacterium | reverse complement strand
AGAACCTCCAGCAGCGCCGCTAACGCCTCGCCGCCGTTGCCCCGCTCGGCGTGGATGTTGGCGATCACCAAGTGCGCCTGCACCATCTTGGGGTCGCACTGGAGGGCAGCCCGCAAGGCGATCAGAGCCTCCGCCGGGTGCTTAAGCTGGTACTCGTCCATCCCCAGGGCGAAAGACTTTCCGCAGTCGGGAGCCGCCAGCACCATGGCTAAAAGCAGGAGAGTCATCGGGTGTAGCGCGTAACGCCGGTAACGCCCTTTCCTTCGGTAATCGTCACGATCTGACCGGCCTTGAGAGGTCCGATGGCTTCGAGCGCACCGCCGGGCCATTGCACTTCGACGGCCTGCGCCTCGGTTGCCGTGCCGAGCCCGAACTGCAAGCGGAGGTCGCTTTGCGAGAGAAACGTCGAGCCGGAGCGGACTTCGCCCGTCAGTGTCCGCGACCCGACGCGAAGGCGAGCCACCGCCCCGATGCCGCTGCGGTTCGACTTCTGCCCGACGAGTCGCAGCGTCAGCGATTGACCGGTGGTGGCCGAGTTGTGCAGCAGGCTGAGCCGTTCGTTCATGTTGCTGATCAACAGGTCCGGGCGACCGTCGTTATCGTAGTCGCCCACAGCGAGGCCGCGGGCCGAAGTCTTCTCCAGTACGGCTGCGCCGGCTTCCTTCGAAACGTCACTGAACTTGCCTTGTCCGCCGTTGCGATAGAGCAGGCGCTGTTGCCGGTAGTCGCCCGATTTCACGCCGGGATAGACGTGACCGTTCACCATGAAGATGTCCGGCCAACCGTCGTTGTCGTAGTCGACAAACGCCGCGCCCCAGCCGAGGAACTGCGAGTGCAGGCCCAAGCCGGCTTGCACGGTCGCTTCGGAAAAGCTGCCGTCGCGGTTGTTGCGATAGAGGTTCGGCAGGTCGTCGATGAAGTTGGTCTTGACGAGATCCGGCCAGCCGTCGCCGTCGTAGTCGGCGACGGCGGTGCCCATGCCGGCTTGCTCGCGGCCATCCTCGCTCAAGGCGACGCCGCTTTCGAGCGCGGTCTCTTCGAAGGTGCCGTCGTGCATGTTGTGATAGAGCAAGCTGGCCTGAGAATCGACGGCGACGTAGATATCAGGCCAACCATCGCGGTCGTAGTCGAGGGTGGTCACCGATAGCCCGTAGCGGGGGCCGGGCGCTTCGATGCCCGCGGATTTGGAGACGTCGACGAAGCGAATGCGGCCCGGGGTGGAGTCGTTGTGCCAAAGCTGATTGAGCGCCGGCTTCAAGCCTTGGGGGCCGCACATCACCTTTTCGTCCTTCCATTGGCAGGCCTTGGGGCCATCGGGACGAGGGGTGTTCTTGAGGTCGAAATCGACGTAGTTGGCTACCATCAAGTCCAGCTTGCCGTCGCGATCGAAATCGACGAAGGCGCAGCCGGTGCCCCAGTGCGAACCCTTGCTCGGCGGGGTGACGTCTTCGAAGGTTCCGTCGCCGCGATTGCGGTACATCACGTCGGCGCCCCAGTAGGTGACGTAGAGATCGACGAAACCGTCGTTATCGATATCGCCCGTGCAGACGCCTTGTGCCCAGCCCGCTTTGGCGAGGCCGGCCTTCTTCGTGACGTCCTCAAAGGTACGGTCGCCCTTGTTGCGATAGAGGCGGTTGGTGGGTTCTTGGCCGGCGGGGAAGCCTTCGAGTTTCGAGGCCGTGACGGCGAAGATATCGAGCAGGCCGTCGTTGTCGAAATCGAGGAAGGCGACGCCGGTGCCCAGGGTTTCGACGATGTAGTTCTTCTGGCGATCGTCGCCGCAGACGAAGATGCCGCTGAGCCCGGCGCGGGAGCCTTCTTCCACAAAGAACGGTAACGCGAGCAGGAACAACGCCTTCATTGGGCGGCCTCCCGGGCGACGAAGATCTGATTGGCCGGGACGTTCTTCCAGGTCTGCACGATGCCGCTCGGCCACCGAATTTCCAAGACCTTCACCGCCCGTTCGGTTCCGAGGCCGAAGTGGACCCGCTTGTCGTGCGCGGACAGGTAGCTGCCCGCTGTCGAAACAAATCCGAACTGCTCGCGGCCAGAGGCGGTCTGGATCCGGATGGTCGCGCCGATGCCGTCCCGGTTGCTCTTGGTGCCGACGGTGTCGATGAGCAGCCAGCCATTCTCGGAGGCTCCGTTGCGAAAGATGCGGGGCGCGGCGTCGTTGGCGGAGACGACGACGTCCACCGCTCCATCGTTGTTGAGATCGCCGAAGGCCGCGCCTCGCCCGGCCATTTCGCCGTGGAAGGCGGGGCCTGCTTTCGCCGAGACATCGGAGAATTTCCCGTGGTCATTGCGGAGCAGAAGGGGCGTCTCCCGATAGCGAAGGCCTGGCTGGGTGAGCTCGATATTGTCCATCACGTGCCCTTGGGCGACAAAGACGTCCTTCCAGCCATCGTTGTCGAAATCGAAGAACTTCGTGCCCCAGCCGGAATGTGATTTGCTGGCGGCTGCTATGCCGCTGGCCGCTGATACGTACTGCAGGAGCCCTTTGCTATTGCGGAACAGCGCGTAGCCCTGGTTGGCCAGGGCATTGATGAACAGGTCTGGCGCGCCGTCGTTATCGTAGTCGGCGACGTCGATGCCCATGCCGGCGAAGACGCTGCCATCCTCGTCGTAGGCGGCGCCTTTGGCGAGGGCGACCTCTTCGAACGTCCCGTTGTGCTGGTTGCGGAACAACTGCTGCGGAAAGCTGTCATTGGCGACGAAGATGTCGGGCCAGCCGTCTCGGTCAACGTCCTGGAACGCGACGCCCAAGCCCTTGCCCGGGGAGTTTGCAATGCCGGATGTTTTGCTGACATCCGCAAAGCGGCAGCCTCCCAGCCCGCGATAAAGGAGGTGCGTTACGGGGCTGAATTCGTTGGGGTGGCAGTAGGCTTGGGGTTCCCCGCAGGGCTTGTTTTTGCCGTAGTCCCAGTCGAGATAGCGGGCCACGAAGAGGTCCAGATTGCCGTCGCGGTCATAGTCGATGAAGCCGGCGCTGGTGGACCAACCTTCGCCCTTGACGCCGGCCTGG
>JBKJLJ010000314.1:0-3400 GCA_046597015.1 Bryobacteraceae bacterium | reverse complement strand
TACTGTTGGATGGTTACCGTAATCGCACCGATCGTAATTGTGCCCGTACGGCTGGACTTTCCGTTCTTTTTTGTGACCTCTGCCGCGGATGATGTTGCTGGCCTCGGCCTAGAGTTCAGAAAACTACGTTTTCTGATGATCGCGAACAGACATAACCGCAAGCATACGGGACCGCTCTTAATCAACCCACCTGATGGTGCCCGGAGATTCCTTAGCGGCCCCTTTTTGCCAACTTGTCCTGCCTAGCCGGTAGCGCCGTGATGTACCCCAAAACAGGCGATTTGAGCATTGCCAAAGTTGACGATCCAGGTTAGCGGAGTAATCAGGTACTAGTACTAAATTGTCGCAAAGCGCCGCCGCCGGACTACCGCGCTAGTAATTGCTTGATCTCACTCTCTTCCGCTGGGCCAGGCTTGTTTTTCAACGCGACTTCGAACTCCTTTCGCGCGCTCTCTTTATCTCCTTTTTGCAGGAAGGTCAATCCAAGATGATGGCGGAAGGTAGCATTGTCCGGAGACTTCTTCACCAGGCCGTTGAAGATCTGAAACGCGCTATCGGTCTTATTCTGTTTCAAATAGATCCAGCCTAGTGTATCGGCAAAAGCAGGCTGGTTCGGCGCATTCTTAACCGCCCGTTGCGCCATGCCTAAAGCCGTATCCAGGTTTTCTCCACTACTCGCAAGCAAAAACGCCAGGTTATTCAACAAAACAGGATTGCCTGGGGCATTATTAAGAGCACGCTGGTAAACCGCCCGTGCCTCTTCGGCCCGATTCGCGCGGCGAAGCGTATTCGCCAGAAACGCAAGCGGTCGTGGATCTTTCGGAGACTTTTCACCCGCCTTTTCGAAGTTGGCGATCGCTTTCTGAAAATCACCCTTCCGATCGTACAAAGCCCCCAACTCTAGCAAATGATCCACTGAAGATGGTTCGGCGGTGCTAAGGTACATGTAGTGCTCAATCGCTACGTCAAGCTTTCCCCCGTGGGCGGCGGCCGCCGCTAAGGTGCGGCGCAACGCGACTGATTGGGGAGCTTTCTTTACCTCGCCTTCTAGAAACTGAATGGCTCCGTCCAGATGATTCTGTGCCGACATCGTTTCTGCAAGCCCTAAAGCCGGTCGGACATCCTCTCCCGCCATTTGATAGAGCCGGCGGAATATCTCCTCCGCCTGTTTGAACTTTCTCTCCTGGATAGCGATAATGGCGAGCTTCAGTTGCGCATCCCGAAACTTCGGGTATTGTCTTGCCAGCGCTTCGATCTCTCGCTTCGCCCCCTTTACATCCCCAGTCCCAAGTAGTCCCGCGCCATGAAGGAGCTGAAAATTTCGATCGTTTGGCGTTCGCCGCAGCGCTTCCTCGGATAGCCGGATTGCTTCACGGGGCCGCTGCTCCTCCAGGCTGATTTCAGCAAGGGCAAGCCTCGCGGCGGGTGCCGTATCCCAATCGCGTGCCGCTTCCCGAAACTCCGCGCTTGCGGCAGTGCGGTCCCCCTTCCGCCAAAGTGCGCGCCCGAGGTTAAATCGCACTTTCGGATCTTTTGGTTTTTCTTTCTTAAGAAGCATCAGATCCACGATTGCCGTATCTAATTTAGCTCGATCCGCCTCATCCACCCACAAGACCGCACGCAGAGCCAGTGCTTCCAGATCCTTGGGATACTCCCGCACCAGCGCATCCACTGCTTGCAAGGCTTCCTTCCGCTTTCCCTTGTCCAGCAGCACATTGACAATCCCTTTTCGATAAACGGCGGCGTTTTTTGTATCGATCCTGGAACCTTCCTCCAACCGCTGAAGCGCCTCTTCACTCTTACCTAAAGCCTTATAGAACTCCACGATTTGGATTCTTCCATTGGGAAAACTTTGTGGGTTATCGGTCAGTGGTTTTAAGGTCGCAAACATTTCAGAATTGCGACCCGTAGTGGCATAATGCCCGGCCAACTGCTGGATTGCCAAAACATTAGACGGATTGTTCTGTACTTTCAGTTTCAGAATATTCTCTGCGTCAACCGGCCGTTTTTGGGCTATGTATTGGGTAAGGAGAAGATCGTATATAGGAACAAACGTTTTTTCTTTCTTTATTAATTCAAGCGCTAACTGCTCAGCTTGCTTTTGCTTATTGTCCTGGAAAAGAGCCTGAGATAGCACAAGCACTACGTTCTGCTCCATCGGCCTCAATTGGTTAGCTTTTTGAAGGTAAGTCGCTGCATCTCCAGGCTTATGATCCAACATTGCCTGCGTTCCCTTCTGGCGCAGGCCGTCAAAAGAATTAGGATCCTCAGCCAGAATTTCATCGGAGATTTTGGTCAGCTCGTTATAGAGGCGGCTAGATCCTTCTTGGAGATAAAGCTCCAGACATACATCGGCAATGGTGATTTTAATGTCGCTGCGTTCCGGCGCAAGCGAGGCGGCTTTTGATAATACGACGTACCCCTCTCGAAAATTCCCCTCGCGGAAAACATTCAGACCAAGGCGGTAGTAAGCCTCCGCCAACTTCGGATCTTTCTGAACGGCTTTGCGATATAGGATGGATGCATCCGCGAACTTCCCGGCCTGAAAGAGCCGATTCCCTTCCTCCACATCTCCGATTGCCGTTCGGCCACTGCCACAGCCGGAGAGCCACAAGCATATACCCACGGCCGCTATAAATTGATTTCGCACGTCTCTCCCTCTGATACCTCAGTAGCATTGTACTCGAAAGCGCTTCCATTCGTGCTTCAGGAAACTTTACGGAAAGTACTTACAAAACCAACAGGCGGCTATCTCCTGGGTTCTAGTACTGCCACACCAAAAACAGTACCACAAATGGCTCGTCCCCTCTTGAAATCCGTACGAAAACGCCTTAAACTACAAATGAACTTCGTAAAAGGACCTCTCATGAAATACGTTTTGACCGTTCGCCTTTTGGCTTTCGGCGCACTTCTCGCGGCAATGCCTGCATCCGCGACATATTTAGATTTGACGCTACCGGGTACCGGCATCCCTGCTACTATTACCGGCACCGGTACATTCGGGGCTGGGACTTTTTTTGCGGGCTCTGGAATTACAACTGTAGGTACCGGTAACATCAATACGTTCGTTCAAATCAATAAAGATGGTAGCGAAGAAGGGATGAACACCGATGCGCGACCTCCGATTCTCGATACCCAAGCCACAGCTAACTTTAACCACTCGATCAAAGTAAGCGATCTCCAATCTTTCGATCTCAACGGCGTGTCTTCTTATCGCTTCCTGCTCGATATCAACCAGAACAGGGGTGGAACTCCCGAGTTTCTGTCCTTGGATCAGCTAAGGGTTGGGACCGGCGCAACCGGCAATTTGACCGTAGCCTCCGGCGGACTATTCGGAGGGTCCACCGGGATATCGGAAGTATACGATATCGACGACAATGCTTGCCTTGCCGGGGCCAAT
>JBKJLJ010000140.1:0-10711 GCA_046597015.1 Bryobacteraceae bacterium | reverse complement strand
GGAGGGCTGCGGCGGGGGGGGGGGGGGGGGGGAGACGGTGGAGAGTTTGGTAGGCGCGGCGGATGAGGGTGCGTTTGGGGGCTGGGGCGACGGGCTTGAGGTTACGGGTTTGGAGTTGGGCGTTGATGAGTTGGTCAATGTAGAGCGGGCTGGGTTTGAGGGGTTGGAAGGACCACCATTGGGGGGCGGCGGTGGCGGGGGTGGACCAGGGGGCACCTTGATCGATCCAGGTTTTGATGGTGGCGATTTCGGTAGGGTTGAGCGACTTTTTGCCCGGGGGCATTTGGAGGGCGGCGGTGCGCTGGATGGCTTGGAAGAGGAGGCTTTCGGTGGCGTGGCCGGGTTGGAGGGCGGGGCCGCGGGTGCCGCCTTTTTCGGCGGTGGCGCGAGTTCGGAGGTCGAGGCCGCCCATTGCGGTCGAGCCGTGGCAGGAGAGGCAGTTGGCTTGGAGGATTTGCAGGGCGGTGGGATCGGCTTGGGCGAGTGCCGGGGCGGGTAGGCAGAGGAGCAGCGTGGCGGGCAGGAGGGCGCTTCGCATGTGAATACGGTATCGCAGTTGGGAGGTTGGGGTGGGGGAGTCAGACGGTCAGGAGTCGTTCGTACTCGTCATGCGGGCCGATCCAGAACCAGATAAATGTGCTTCCGTCGCGGATCGCGAGCGCTCGATACGCATCGGTGACGCGGACAGACCAGAAGTCCCCGACCCGTTTCAGTTGGAGGGATGGATGACGCGGGTTTTCCTCAAAGAGCGCGTATTGTTTGGATGCGCGCACTCGAATGTTCTCCGGCAGCGAATAGTAGTCTTGCCAAAATCCCGGTAAGGTGCGGGAACGAACGATCACGATTTTGAGCTGACCTGCTCTGAGAAACCCTCTTTCATTGGGCGCGACTGTCCTTCAGCAATCTGGCGCTTCACTTTCTCGACCAGTGCCATGCCTCGTCCACCTGGAGTGAAGTCGGCGACCATCTTCCGATCCCACTCGTCGTACTCGAGATCGTTGAGCCACGCGGCAAGGGACTGACGATCTTCATCAAGTAGCTCTGTGATGGCGTCTTTAATCGCTTCAACGGTCATTCCTTAACGATAGCCGGAGTTGATTGCCTGCACAAGTCCGACACCGGTCGCGGTGTGTCGGGTGCGCTGGTGCGACTCCTCCCAACTGATGCCGAGGTAGAGGGAGTAGAAGCCGATGGTGATCCAGAAGGACATCCGGAGCATTCGGCTGACGAGTTCCCGGCGGGTGGGGGAGTGGGGGACGTCGCGGATCTCGATGTTTAGAATGCCGGCGATTTCCGCGGCGGCTTGGGTCGCTTCGTGGATTGCGTCGTGCGGACCGGAGACGTCGATTTGCAAGCCGGCCAGGGTTTCGATGCCAACCATGTTGTAGGTTTCGAGTACGGTGCCTTCGTCCATGAGAGTGACGCCGCGGACGAAGCAGTGGCGGATGGCGGACCGCTTCGTTCGCCGGGGAATGTGGACGGGGAAGGGCCAAACGATGTCGCGGACTTCCTGAGGGGTGATGACAACGGTACGGATGTTGAAGAGGGCGACTAGAACCCAGTAGACGGAGAAGAGATACATCGGGATCACCATGCGGACCGATGGACCATCCTCTGGATTGAGCCAGGAGATGACAGCGATGGCTCCGAAGATGACGGCGAGGATGATGCCGTAGACGCCGTAGGGTATGGAGAGATAACGCTGGTGAAACCGCTTCAAGCGCATGCCCACCAGTCTAGCGGCGTTCTGTTCGGAGAAAGTTTGCGGCCTTGCCTATTTGCCAGCGACTCGCCAGGGCGAAACGTTGGGCCACTTCTTGAGTTCTTCTTTGGCCCAAGCGGTGGTTTTTTCGGTGTGGCAGGTGGTGCACGGGTTGGGGATTTTGAATTGGTCGGTGGCCGAAGGAGGGATGAATTTGAAGGTGTGGCTGCGGACGTTTACGTTGGCGAGGGTCTGTTCGATCTTCGGCATATGGCAGTTGACGCACTCGTTACCGGTGGACCCGGTTTGGTGGTGGGAGTGCTGCTCCAGGGTCGAGGCGTGAGGTCCGTTGGGGGAGTTCGGGCCGTGGCAAGTGAGGCAGACGGTGGCCGTGGGTTTGATGAGATCGGCGTTGTTGGGGCTGCCGTGCGGGTCGTGGCAACTGGAGCAGGTTACGCCGTGGGTGTACATCGCGCTTTGCACAAAGTCATTGCCTTGCATCCGGTTTTTATGGCTGGTGCCATCGGCAAAGTGGGTGAAGGTTGTTTCCCCCGCTTTGTGTTCTTCGAGCTCCCAGAAGTCGGCCAGGTTCTTGGTGACATCGTAGCCGACGGGCCAATCGAAATGCTTGCCCGCGAAGGGATTGGCGAGGGGCTTGCCTTGGGAGTGGCATTGGATGCAGGTATCGCTGGCGCGAACGGAGGATAGCCGGGCGGGGTTGACGATGTTGGCTCGGGAGGGCTTCTGGGTATGGCTGAGGCCGGGGCCGTGACACTTTTCGCAGCCGACGTTCCACTCGGTTACCGCTTTGGTCTGCACGTTGTAGTTGACCGAATGGCAGCCATCGCAGAGGGGTCCGGTGGGGCGCTGCAGGTTATCGGTTCCGTAGTGAGCCGTCCACCAATCGGTGCCGGGCTTGACGTTGTAGGCGCGCCAGACTTTGTTGGTTACATCCCACTGGGCGGGGAGAGGGAAGTAATCGTCGCCGACTTTTTTGAAGTAGCGCTGCTTCCACTTGCTGCCGTACGTGAAGGCGACATCGGCCAGCTTGAAGGTAAGCAGCGGGTCGGGCTTGGAGAAGTCAGGGAGGACGGCTTCCGGGTGCAGTCTGGGGTCGACGACGACGTTGGCCATGCGCGTTTTCGACCAGCGGGTGTAGGTGTCGGCGTGGCACGGTTTACATTGCGGGGAGCCGGCGTATCCGGAGGGTTGCGCCATTACGAGAGTGTTTGCAAGAGCAACTGTCAGGAGACAGAGTAGCCGGAGCATGGGCCTTAGTGTACAGGAAAGTGATGGGGGGCTAATGCGGGGCTGGCTCGAACAGGCCGAACGTGAAGACGTCACTTTCGGCGGCGATGGAGACGTACTGTTTACCGTCGATCATGTAAGTGACGGGCGAGGCGAATAGACTGCGTCCCATCGGGAAATGCCAGAGATCCCTTCCGGTTTTGGCTTCCAAGGCGACGAGATTTCCGTCGTCGTCGCCGCTGAAGATGACCCCTCCGGCGGTGGAAACCGTACCGGCCCACATGATTCCGGGACCGGGCATGGGATACTCCCATTTCTTGTCGCCGGTCAAAACGTCGAGGGCTCGAAGGTAGAACTTGCCGGGTTCGGTGGGGATGCCTTCATTGCCGGTGCCGCGGAAGCCGGAAGCCGGGACTGGCTCCTTTGCCGAGGCGACGATAATGTCGCATTGCTCCAGGGTGACGACATAGAAGAGGCCGGTGGCGGGATTGTAGGCGGGGGACATCCAGTTGGACGCGCCGCGGACCGACGGACAGACCTTGGTCCCGGCCGGGGTGGGGATCTTTTCGGGGCGCACCTTCGGGCGGCCTTTGTCGTCGAGACCGGTGGTCCAATCGAGCTTGGTGACAAACGGTTGCGCGTGGAGAAATTCGCCGGTGATCCGATCGAGGATGTAGTAGAAGCCATTGCGGTTGGCTTGGACGAGTAACTTACGGGGTTTGCCGCGGTAGGTTGCATCGAGTAAGACGAGGCTTTCATTCGCGTCCCAATCCCAGACGTCGTGGGGCGTGAACTGGAAGTGCCATTTGAGTTTGCCGGTGTCTGCATCAAGGGCGAGGACGCAGTCGGAATAGAGATTGTCTCCGGGGCGGCGACCGCCGTAGAAATCGGGCCATGGGTTGCCGGTGGGCCAATAGATGGTGTTGAGGGCGGGGTCGTATGAGCCGGTGGTCCAGGTGGGGGCACCGCCCATTTCGGCGGGGAAGTTACCCCAGGTCTCCGAACCGGGTTCGCCTTTGCCGGGAACGGTCCAGAAGCGCCAGATTTCCTTCCCGGTGTCGGGATGAAGAGAGGCGACGAAGCCGCGTTGGCCGCTGCCTCCGCCGGCGACGCCAACTAAGATGCCGTTTTTGATGGCGAGCGGGGCGATCGATGTCGTGTAGCCGGCGGCAAAGGAGGCGTAGGGGAGGTCAAAAATTGGGCTGCCGGTCAGCCGGTTTAGCGCGATGAGGTGGCAGTCGGCGGTGGCGAAGTAAACCTTGTCGCCGAGAATGGCGAGACCGCGGTTGACGCGAGCACCTTGGGCACCTTGGGCGCGGTAATGCCAAACTTTGCGTCCATTGCGGGCGTCGAGGGCGACCATCTCGTTGGTGTTGGAGATGTACATGAGGCCGTCGTAGACGATGGGGGAAACTTGGAGCCGTTTGGCTCCGTCGAGGCGGTAGACCCACTTGGCGACGAGGGAGTTGGCGTTGGCGGGGGTGATCTGGCGGAGGGAAGAATGGCGGGTGGAGGCGTAGTCGCCGTTGTAGGTGAGCCAGTCGGCGTTGGGGGAGTTGGCGATGGCGGCGGGGGTGACTTGGGCGGCGCCGGTTAGGGGCAGCAACAGAGTGACGAGGAGTTGTTTCATGGTCGAGTTGATTGGCGGGCGAGGAAGGCGAGCACGTCTTCGGGGTTGGCGACGGGAGGCATCATGGATTTTTCGGCGAGGTCGAGGGCGGCGAGGTTGCGGCGATCGAGCAGATGGAGTTGTCCGGCGGCGTCGATGATCTGGACGGAGTAGTTGTTGAAGTTTTTGGCGACGCCGTTGATAGTTGTTCCGTTATGGAGACGGGCGGTGGCGGAGCGGTAGCCGTCTTCGACGCGGGCAGAGGGGTTCAAGAGGGATTCGCGGAGTTGGTGGACGGTGCGTTCGACGGCGATGTTGGAGAGGTCGGGTCCGGGGTAGCCGCCTTGGCCGCGGAGGGTGTGGCAGTTGATGCAGCGGCCGGCCCCGAAGAAAAACGTGCTGCCTTTGACGGGGTCGCCAGGGAGGCGGGCGGAGAGGGCAGGGGCGGTAAGAGAGCGGACGAAGGTTGCGATGTTGGTTACGGAGGGGGCAGGGAGGAGGGGGAAGTCCGGCATGGAGGAGCCGGTGATGCCTTTGCGGATGATGGTGGAGATGGCTTCGAGAGAGAGTCGGCCAGCTCGCCCGGAGAGGAGGCTGGGCCCCTGGCTGCCTTCGCCGGTGGCTCCGTGGCAGCCGGAGCAGGCACCCATATAGAGCTCCCGCCCGGCTTCGATGGATGGCTGGGCTTGCGCGAAGGAGAGGGCGAGAGCGAACAACCCGAGTTGCCGCATGGGGATCAGGCTTGGCTCGATTCGCGGACCGGGGGGAGGCGGTCTGCGATGTTGGCTTTGGTACGTTTCAACTCGGCGATCGCTTTGGCCCGGAGCCGTTGGAGCGTGGCTTGGTGGGCGGGTTGGATAGCGAGGTTGTTGAGTTCTTCGGGATCTTTGTCGAGGTCGTAGAGTTCTTCGAGATCGGTGATGAGGGGGCGGATGTATTTGAGGTTTTTGTCGCGGATGAGGACGTAGTAGGGCACTTGCTCGTGCATCGCCTTTTTGCCGTCGAGGTCCGGGAGGATGTCGGAGCCGAACTTTTGGCCGGTGGCGAGCATCATGGTGGTGTGCGGCCAGGGGGCTTGGGGATTCTTGAGGAGCGGGGAGAGATCGTGGCCGTGGATGTCCCAGGGGGGGCTGATGCCGGTGAACTTGAAGATGGTAGCGGGGATGTCAACCCCGCTGACGGGGACGTCGCAGACGGTGTTTGGCGGGATGACGCCGGGCATGGAGAAGATCAAGGGCGAACGGATGTTGGCATCGTAGGGGGCGACCTTGATGCCGCGGAAACCATGCTGGCCGAAGGCGAGGCCCTGGTCGGAGGTGAAGATGACGAGGGTGTTGCGCACCTGATTGGTTTCTTCGAGAGTCGCCATGAGACGGCCGACGGCTTCGTCAAGGCCGTAGACGCCCTGGTGGTACTGCCGGACCCATTCGGTGAGGGTTTTGCCGCCGGAGACGGGGGTGCCGTCCGGGCCTTTGGTCCATTGGTTGATTTTCTGGGCCCAGTCGGGTTTGGTGGCGCGGGGGGGATAGATGTCCTTCGGGGTTTCGAAGTCGATGCCGGGGAGTTCGTTCAGGTGGCGTTGGGCGGGTTGATAGGGGCTGTGGACGGCTCCGTAGCAGAGCCAGAGATACCAGGGTTTAGCTTTGTCGCGGCCTTCGCCTTTCAGGAACTCGACGGCCCAATCGGTGTATTGGTCGGTGGAATAACGTTTGAGGATTTCGGTTTTACCGCCCTGGTAGGTGATGGGCTGGTTGTAGTAATAGTTCTGGCTGGTTTCGGTATATTTGGGGCGATTCCAGACAATTTGGTAGTCCCAGTCGCGGCCGAAGCCGGTATCGGTGCCGGTGTGCCATTTGCCGATTTGGGCGGTGAAGTAGCCTTTTTGGCGGAGGATTTTGGGCCAGAAGGGGCACTTGACGGGGTCGTATTCGCAGCCGGGGTAGGGGCCTTCCATGCGCATGGATTCGATGCCGTAGGAGTGGCGGCCGGTGAGCATGGTGGAGCGGGAGGGCATGCACCAGGAGCCGTTGTAAGAGGCGAGGAAACGGACGCCTTGTTTGGCGAGGCGGTCGATGTTGGGGGTTTTGACCCAGGGGTAGGCTTCCTTGTAGCAACTGAGGGTGCGGTGGGAGTGATCGTCGGTATAGATGTAGAGAATGTTGGGGCGTTCGGGGGTGGCCGCGGCGGGGAGAGAGGAGGCGGCGGCAAGAGTGCCGAGGAGTTGGCGGCGGGTTAGTTTGGGGGTGAGTGTCATGGTTAGTCGTCTCATTGTTAAAAACGGGGCCTAAAACAGGAACTTCAAGCCGAACTGGAGTTGGCGGCCGGTGGCTTGGGCTCCGCTGAGTTTGCCGAATTCGGGGTTGTTATCGTTGCAGGCTGAGCCGGGGGTGCGGCCGATGCAGGTCATCGACGGGCTATTCGAACTGGCGAGGCTGAAGGTGGGGGTGTTCATCAGATTGAAGGCTTCGGCACGGAACTGGAGGCGCATCCGTTCGGTGAGGTTGACTTGCTTGAACAGCGAGAAGTCGAAATTGACCGACCCAGGACCGCGGGCGACGCGGCGGGCCGAATCGCCGAAGAGCTGAATGGGGGCGCCGGTCGTGCTGGGGGTGGTGCCGGGTACGCGGAAGGCAGCGGCGTTGAAGAACTTGTCCGGGCCGCGGCCGGAGGTGACCTGGATGGGCTCGCCTTTGACGCGGTCGGGGACGTTGAAGGTGTTGAAGATGGGCGGGAGACGGTTGGTGCGAATGTCGGTGGGGAAGCCACCGCGGAGGGTGGTGATGCCGTTCACCTGCCATCCGCCGACAACTTTGCCGAGGACGCGGTTGCCGGTGAGCCAACGTTGACCGGGGCCCCAGGGGAGTTCGTAGCCATAGCTGACGTTGAAGATATGGGCGACGTCGATGGGGGCGAGGCCGGTTTCGCGGGAGAGGTTGTAGGAGTCGAGGGCGATGGAGGTGCCGCCGTTTTGGGTGAAGGAACTGGGGCCGCTGCCGCCCTGTTCCATGTTCTTCTGCCAGGTGTAGTTCACCAAGAAATTCAGGCCATTCCGGTGCCTTTTTTCGACGCGGAGGTTAAAGGCGTTGTAGTTGGACTTGGCTTTGGAAAAGGTCGGGATGACGGTGCCGTTGACCATGGGGTAGGGGCGGCGGCTTTGGACATTACGGCCGTCGAGGGCGAATTCAAAGGGTACTTGATTGACGTTGATGAAGAGGGTGGCGAGATCGCGGCCGCGAGCGCCCTGGTAGGAGGTTTCGATGAGCAGCGCTTCGGCGGGTTGAAACTGGAGGGAGAAGTTGTATTGCTCGAGCATGGGGAAGCGGGCGTCGTGGAAGCCTTGGGAACGAATGGTGCGGGTGAGGGGGGAGGTGGCGCTGTAGGCTTCGAGGGTGGTGGCGGTGGGGCCGGCTTGCACGGGGGTGTTGATCGTGTAGGGCGGGAGCACGGTGCGGGCGGCGCTGACGACGGGAGCGATGAGGGCAGGGGTGTTGGGGTTGTTGCCGGCGATTTGCGTGACTTCCTGATTCTGGTCGCGAAGGCCGTAGAAGATTCCGTAGCCGCCGCGCATGACCCAGCGGCGGGCGGCTTGATAGGCGAAGCCGGCGCGGGGGCCGACGTTATTGTGATCGCCGTCGACGAGGGCGCGGGAGTAGCCGTCTTTGCCGGGGACGGCGAAGCGGGCTTTATCGAGATCGAATAGGCCGCCGCGGTCGCGGATATCGATGGGCTGGGTGTAGAGATCGTAGCGGATTCCGAGGTTGAGGGTGAGCTTTTTGCTGAGCTTCCAGTCGTCTTGCAGGAAGACGCCGAAGTAGGCGTCGGCCTGGCGTCCCCAGTCGAGCATCTGGGTGCCTTGGATGAGGCTGGGGAAGCCCATGAGGTAGTCGGCGAAGGGGGCGCCGGAGCCGGGGGTATCGGTGCTGGAGGAGAAGATGGAACCGAAGATGAACTGGCCGAAGAAGGGGTTGCCGCGGAGGGTATCGAAGCGGTTGCGGCGGAGGTCGGCCCCGAGTTTGAAGTTGTGCTTGCCGCGGTTAAGGGAGATGGTATCGGCGAAGTGGAAGCGGTTTTCGTAGTTCAAATCGCTGGAGCCGCCGCCGAAGCCATCGAACTGCGTGGAGCCGGTGCCTTCCCCGGAGAAGTTGAAGGCGATGGAAGGGAAGCCGAGGACGGGGAAGGGGAAGAGGGCGACTTTGTTCTCGATGCCGAACTTGGCGCCTTCGTTGACGGCGTCGACCAGGCGGCTGCCGTTATGACGGGTGTAGCCGGCGCGGAACTCGTTGACGAGGGTGGGGCTGAAGACGTAGGTATCGTTGAGGACGGCTTGGAAGATATCGCGGTAGAGGGTGCTGCTGCCGCCGATGAAGCCGTCAAGAGTGCCGGGCTGGGGGTTGGTCTGATTGCTTTTGGAGACGCGGCCGAAGATGTTGTGGTTGGAGGTGATGGCGTGGTCGACGCGGACGTCCCACTGGTCCTGGTTGAAGCCGCGGGGGACCTGGCGGAAGAAGTTGCGGGATTGGGCACCGGCAGAGCCGAAGTTGGGAGAGGGGATGAGCTTCAAGATGGCGGCGGAGGAGGCGTTGATGCGGGCGGTGGGAACGATGGCCCCGGAGAAGGGGGTGCTGATGACGTTGCCGGTGGGGCCAAGGCGGCGGGCGAGCGGATCGAAGATAGGAACGCGGAGGGAGGAGAGGTCACCGGCCCGGATCGAATCCGGGGGGAGGCTGCCGACGCTGGAGGCGGCGGCGGTGCGCTGGCGGGTGCCTTGGTAGTCGCCGAAGAAGAAGGTTTTGTTGCGGATGATACGGCCGCCGAAGACGCCGCCGAATTGGTTTTGACGGAAGGCGGCGCGGGGGAGGCCGGCGGCGTTGGTGAAGAAGTTGTTGGCGTCCAGCTTGTCGTTGCGGAGGAATTCAAAGAGGGTGCCGTGGTAATCGTTGCTGCCGCTTTTGATGGTGGCGCTTATGACGGCACCGGCGGCGTGGCCGAACTCGGCGGAGAAGGAGTTGGTTTTGACTTTGAACTCCTGGACGGCGTCGACGCTGGGCTGCATGGCGATGCCGCTGCGGCCGATGGCACCCGATGTGACGGTCGTGTTGTTGTCGACTCCATCGAGGAGGACCTCATTGGCGGAGAAGCGTCCGCCGCCGGCGATGAAAGGGAGGTTGGTTCCCATGCCGGCGACGGGGGTGGTGTTGCCGGCGAGGAGGCCGAGGGCGAAGGGGTTACGACCGTTGAGGGGGAGTTCGAGAATCTTCTTGTTTTCGATGACTTGGCCGAGGGAGGAGGTATCGGCTTCGAGAAGGGGGGTGCTTTCGGTGACCTGGACGGTTTCGACGACGTCGCCGGGGGTGAGGGTGAGGCGGAGGGTGGCGTTCTGGTCGACTTGGAGGGTAAACGCGGCGATGTTCGAGCGTTTGAAGCCGTTGGCTTGCACGGTGACGGTGTATTCGCCGGCGGGGAGGAAGGTGGCTTGGAATTCGCCGCGGTCGCCGGTGGAGCCGGAGCGGGTGAGGCCGGTGGACTTATTGGTGACGCTGACGGTGGCGCGGGGGACGACGGCTTGGGAGCTATCTTCGGCGACGACGGCGATGGTGCCGGTGGCGGTTTGCGCGTGAGCGGCGAGAGTAGTAAGGGTGAAGAGTATTAGAAGACGCATGAGGAGCTCCGGGCCTGGGGGAGGCGAGGATCATCATATACCAGGTGCCGATCCGAGCGAGGGAATCCGGAATAGCGGGGGCCTTAAAAACAGAGCGCCCCCGGTGGATCCGTCTACCGGGGGCGCTGAGGGTTGGATTGTTTATTGTAAGTCGACGCTGACGGAGCTCGATGCGCCGCTGCGGTTCGTGAGAATCGCGGAGACGGAGCGAATGGTTTCGACGAGCGTGGTGACGTTGACCACTTCTCCGGAGAGAGTTATGGGGATAGTGGCCGTGAACTGGCTGCCAAACTGGGCCGAGGCCGTACTCTGGTACCAAGCGTTGAAGCTCGATTCAGCGGCTAACGTCACTTTCGAGGAACCGATGTTCTCTCCGGAAGTCGCGGTAAACGTGAGGTCGATCTGGGTGATTTGACGCGAGGTGGCAAAGCCGGTGACCAGGAGTTGGAAACCGGTGGACGTCTTGCCCGTAACCTGCAAGCTCAGCAACCGT
>JBKJLJ010000964.1:0-3732 GCA_046597015.1 Bryobacteraceae bacterium | reverse complement strand
ACGGCCCTGCTCGCTGTCGCCGCCGGAGTCGCCTATTTCCGCAATCCAGGCGAGACGCCGGTACAGTTGAGGTGGGACATGACCCCGCCTCCAGGCGGCAGTTTTACGGCACAAGGCAACAACGGAGGCTCCGCGATCTCCCCCGATGGCAAAACGCTGGCCTTCGCGGCCGTGAATGCCAAGAGAGAAGCGCTGCTTTTCATCCGGCGCGTCGACTCGCTCGAAGCCCGCGCCCTTCCACTTTGCCGAATAACGCCCTATGCGTAGAAGTGCCGAGCCTGGTGCCATGACGTTAACGTAAGCAGTCGGAGCGAATGAATGTTCAACTCTAGACGAAGCAACTTTGGAGGGAAATCTCGCCAGTTGCCGGTACAGCACTCATTTGGAATGAGTTCTTTGGATTACTCCTTGATTGTCGGCTACTCGGAAGTTGGGACCCAACTAGCGTCAGCCAGCATAGCTCCGACTTTGACGGGCACCCCTTGAGAAAGACTCAGGCTTTGGCGTTGGATCAGCCGGAACCGAAGAAGCGCCAGTTTTCGCGATTCTTCGGTGAATCCCGCCAGTTGGTCCATAGTGGAAGAGGACGCCAATTATTGTTGACGGATCTAGGCCAAATAGGGCTGAACGGGATAACAGACCCACTCAGATCTCTGCGCCGCCCTCGCGTCAAACATCGCTTGCTCTGCCTTCGAATCGAAAGCATGCAAGGGTTTATCCCAAAGTCGGATGCAGTGTATCCCTCCATTTCCTGCGGTCGCCCCCCGGCTTCCAAATCCACCCCCATACCCCAATTCCCTTCCCGCTTCCCAACCGCCCTCATTGCGTCATCGCCCCCTTTTAGTTCGCTCTAGCGTTTTACTTTCAACGAATTAACGTGTTACGCTGGGGATCTAACATGCGTACCGTCGACCTAATCACCCGTAAAAGAGACGGCGAAGAACTCTCAGCCGAAGAGCTCGCCTACCTCGTAGAAGGGTATACGCGCGGAGAAATCCCGGACTACCAGATGTCGGCCTTCCTCATGGCCACCTTCTATTCCGGCATGTCCGAAAAAGAAGTCGGCGTCATGACCGAGCTGCTCCTCAATAGCGGCGAACGCGTTGATTTCTCTGACATTCCCGGCCTGAAAGTGGATAAACACTCCACCGGTGGCGTCGGCGATAAAACCAGTCTCATCGCCGCTCCCATCGCCGCTGCCGCTGGCGTCACGGTGCCCATGATCTCCGGCCGCGCCCTTGGCCATACCGGGGGAACCCTCGACAAGCTCGAATCCATCCCGGGCTTCCGCACCAATCTCACCGTAGACGAGTTCAAAGCCCAAGTCGCCAAGCTGAAGCTTGCCTTCGTCGGCCAAACCGCCCAGATCGCCCCCGCCGACGGCCTCCTCTATGCCCTCCGCGATGCCTCCGGCACCGTCGAATCCATCCCGCTCATCGCCAGTTCCATCATGTCAAAGAAGTTGGCCGTCGGTCTCGACGCCCTCATCCTCGACGTCAAAGTCGGCACCGGCGCCTTCATGAAGAAGCAGGTCGACGCCCGTCGCCTCGCTCAACTCATGGTCGCCATCGGCCGCCGCAATGGCAAGCGCGTCCAGGCCCTCATCACCGATATGAACCAGCCCCTCGGCTACGCCATCGGTAACGCTCTCGAAATCATGGAGGTCTCCCAGACTCTCCAGAATGCCGGCCCCATCGATCTCACCCGCCTTTCCATCGAAATCGCCGCCCGCATGATTCACCTCGGCAAAATCGTCCCCACCATCGAAGAAGCCCGCGAAATCGCCCAGCGCAAACTCGTCGACGGCTCCGCCTATAAAAAGCTGAAAGAAGTCATCAAAGCCCAGGGCGGTGACCCCAACGTTCTCGATAAGTTCGAACTCCTCCCCAACGCCACCGGTGCGCGTGATATTGTCACGACGCGCGGTGGCTACGTCTCCGCCGTCGATGCCCAGGTCATCGGCGCGGCCTCTACCCTCATCGGCGCTGGCCGCAACACCAAAGACGACCAGATCGATCACGCCGTCGGCGTCATCCTCGAAGTCAAAGTCGGCCAGAAGATTGATCCCGGCACCATTCTTTGCCGCCTCTACTACCGCGACGAAGCCAACGTCGAAGAAGCCGCCGATCTGGTCGAAGATGCCTTCCGCATCTCCAACTCGGCACCCGAAGAACGCGAAATTATCCTCGAAGTCGTCAGCTAAAAGCCATGGGGGCCGTCGGACTGGTCGTCATCCTCGCGGTGGCCTGGTTCTTCTCGACCAACCGTCGAGCGATCCGCCCCCAACTCCTCGCCTGGGGCCTCGGACTCCAGCTTCTCTTCGCGCTACTCGTTCTCAAAACACCCCTCCGCGGGGCCTTTGAAACCGCCAGCCGGGCCGTCGAAGCCCTCCTCCGCTACGCCGAAGAAGGCTCCAGCTTCCTCTTTGGCCCCCTTGGCAAATCCACCGGACCCTACGGGGTCCTTTTTGCGTTCCAAGTCCTCCCCATCGTCATCTTCATCGCCGCCCTCTTCGGTGTCCTCTATTACCTCGGCGTCATGCAGGTCATCATTAAGGGCATGGCCTTCGTTATGAGCCGCGTCATGGGTGCCAGCGGGGCCGAATCCACCTGCGTCGCCGCCAGCATCTTCATGGGCCAAACCGAAGCCCCGCTCACCATCCGCCCCTTCCTCGTCGGCCTCACCCAAAGCGAACTCTTCACCATCATGACCTCCGGCATGGCTCACGTCTCCGGTGCCGTCATGGCCGCTTACGTCCTCTTTGCCAAGGTGGAAATCGGCCACCTCCTCACCGCCGTCATCATGACCGCCCCCGCCACCATCATGCTCGCCAAAATGTTCATCCCCGAAACGGAAGAACCCGAAACCCTCGGCGGCATCAAAATCGAAATCGAAAAGCCCGGCGTCAACGTCATCGACGCCGCCGCCCGCGGCGCTGGCGACGGCCTCCATCTCGCCCTCAATATCGGCGCCATGCTCATCGCTTTCGTCTCCCTCATCGCCCTCGTCAACGGCGGCTTTGGCTGGGTTCACACCTTGCTTCCCTGGTTCCCCGCCACGATGCAGCAGCTATTCGGTTGGATCTTCGCCCCGGTCGCCTACCTCCTCGGCGTCACCTGGCAGGACGCCCCCCACGTCGGTCAACTCCTCGGCACCCGCCTCGTTCTCAACGAATTCGTCGCCTTCATTGACCTCGGCAAGCTCCCCGACCAAGGCATCATCCTCGATCCCCGCTCCAAAGTCATCGCCACCTACGCCCTCTGCGGCTTCGCCAATATATCCTCGGTCGCTATCCAGGTCGGTGGCATCGGCGCTCTCGTGCCCTCCCGCAAGTCTGACCTCGCCCGCCTCGGCCTCCGCGCCGTCGCCGCCGGCACCCTCGCTAACTTCATGTCCGCCTGCATCGCTGGTCTCCTCACATGATGGTCGAAGCCGCTGTCACCGAACTCAAGCTCAAACTTCCCGTCCTTCCCGAAATCGGCGTCGTCCTCGGCAGCGGCCTGGGTTCATTCGCTGACGAAGTGGAAGATCCCACCGTCATCCCCTACGCCGACATCCCCCACTGGCCCGCGTCCACCGCCGTCGGCCACGCTGGCAAACTCGTCGTCGGCCGCATCGCCGGGCGCTATGTCGCCGTCCTCGCCGGTCGCGCCCACCTGTACGAAGGTTACACCCCCGCCCAGTCCACCTTCGCGACGCGCGTCCTCGGCGCCCTCGGCGTCCACTCCGTCA
>JBKJLJ010000930.1:0-12112 GCA_046597015.1 Bryobacteraceae bacterium | reverse complement strand
ATTGCTGATCGCTACGACTATATTGTCTGCGGAGATGTTTTGGAGCATCTCCTCGAGCACGCTCACATCTTGAAGCAACTGCGGGCGCTGCTCAAACCGGGCGGTTGCCTGCTGGCGTCATTGCCGAATAGCGGTAATTTCTATTTCCGGATGGTGATTCTGAGCGGGAATTTTCCTCAGGACGAAAAGGGTTTGTTCGACCGGACACACGTCCATTTTCATACGTGGGCGGGCTGGGCACACCTGTTTCGCAATGCTGGATATAATATTGAGTTGGCGAACTCGACTCCAATTCCCTTCAGCGTAGTCTGGGGGGCTGAGAGTTGGTTTGCGGCAAAGATGGAATCGCTGTTCTGGGTATTGGGCTGGCTGTGGAAGTCGATGTTCGGATATCAATTTATTGTGATTGCAAAGAGTTCCGATGAGTAAATCGAAAGCGAAAGTCGTGGTTGTGATGCCCGCGTATAACGCCGCGAAGACCCTTCGCATGACCTATCAGGAACTGCCGCACGACGTGGTGGACCTGGTGATTCTTGTCGATGACGGGAGCAAGGACGATACGATTAAGATCGCCCGGGAACTTGGATTGGAGATTTTCGTCCACAACCGGAACTACGGCTACGGTGCCAACCAGAAGACATGCTACCGGGAGGCGCTGCGGGCCGGGGCCGACATCATCGTGATGGTGCACCCGGACTACCAATATGACCCGACGCTAGTGCCGCAAATCATCGCACCAATTCTGAATAACGAAGCCGACGTGGTGCTCGGATCTCGTCTGTTAGGCGGCGATGTGATGAAGCAGGGGATGCCATGGTGGAAATTTATTTCCAACCGGTTTTTGACCGAACTGGAAAATTCGGTTTTTGGCCTGAAATTGGCGGAGTATCACACGGGATATCGGTCGTATCGGCGATCGGCTTTGGAGACGGTCAACGTTGACATGAACTCCGACGCGTTTGTTTTTGATCAAGAGATTATGGCGCAGTTTGTCGAGGCCCGGATGCGCGTGGCTGAGGTGCCCGTTCCGACCCGGTACTTCCCGCAGGCTTCGTCGGCGTCCTTTGTGCAAAGCTCCCGTTACGGACTGTCCATTCTTTGGGTGCTTTTCCGGTATATTTTGCATCGTTCAGGCGTCCGGCGGTCGCTCCAGTTTGATAGTATCCTGAGTCGCTATCAAGGTCCTGCAGAGGGAGCGGAGAACCCGCGGATTTGAAGCTACGGCTAGCCTCGCCCGGGGTGCAGTTTGTGCTCGTTCTGGCCGCGGCTATGGTGCTGATTTGGCCGCTGTTTAAGACGAAGTATCTCGACAACTGGACCTCGATTGATGCGACGTTCATCGCTGATGCCCGGTATTTGTCCGAGAATTGGCCGCATCCGGGATGGCAGCCGCTTTGGTACGGCGGGACGCGTTTCGACTATATTTATCCGCCGGCCCTGCGTTACGGTTCGGCCGCGTTGTCGAAGTACTCGGGGGTTACCCCGGCCCGCGGTTACCACCTCTATACGGCGATTCTGTACGTGTTGGGGATAGCTGGCATTTGGCTTTTGGTGTGGGTGGCGACGCAGTCGCTTGCCCGATCCTGGCTCTCGGCGGCCGGGGTGGCTATGCTGTCACCGAGTTTCCTGTTCTTGACGCATATTCGGAACGACGCCTACCCTTATATGCCCCAGCGCTTCAACGTGTTGCTCCGGTATGGTGAGGGCCCGCATATGTCTTCGCTGGCCGTTTTGCCGTTTGTATTTGCCGCCGCATGGTGGGGGCTTCGGCGGGGGCATCCGGCATATTTGGCGCTGTCGAGCGTGGCCGCGGCGCTTGTCGTTTCAAACAACTTTTATGGCGCTACGGCGCTCGCACTTTTCTTTCCAATTCTCTGCTGGTCCGTCTTCGTTACGACGCGCGACTGGACCGTCTGGCTGCGGGCCGCCGGGATTGCCAGCCTTGCCTACACGCTGACGGGCTTTTGGCTCACGCCCAGCTATATCGCCATCACGAGCCGAAACTTGGCCATTGTCTCCTCGCCTGGGAATCTTTGGTCGGTCGGCCTGGCCGTCTTGCTGGCGTTGTTGGTAGGCTTCTTCAGTTGGCGTTGGGCGGCTGGCCGGCCGGAGCACACTTGGTCGGTGTTCGTGCTCGGCAGCGCCGCGTTGATCAGCTTGAATGTATTGGGCCACTATTACACGGATCGGGCCTTTCGTGTGGCTGGCGAACCGGAGCGGCTGGTTCCCGAGCTCGATGTCTTCCTCGTGCTGGCTGGCCTCGAAGGAATACGCCGCGTTTGGATGCGCGAACGCTTCCTGGCGGCGGTGCTCGTCATTGCGGCTTTTATTCCGGCTTGGGGATACGTCACCTACCCCTGGCGGCACATCCGCCGCACGCCCGCCTGGACCGATCGCATTGAGTTCAAAATGGCCGACTGGGTGGCAAAGAATCGGCCTGAGGCGCGGGCGTTCACGACCGGCACCGTCCGCTTCTGGTGGAACGGCTGGCACAATACAGCCCAAATCGGCGGAGGGAGCGAACAGGGTCTGATCAACTTCGACCTGATGACCCTGTATTGGCACCTGTTCCTGGGCGAAGCGGCCGAGCCGTCGATCCTGTGGCTGCAGGCGACGGGCACTTCTTTGATCATTATTGACAACGCCCAATCTGCGCTGCCAATTCATGATTACCAGTTCCCGGAGCGCTTTCGGAAGAGCCTGCCGGTGGTGTTCGATGACGGTGCCGGGAACTGGATTCACGAGGTGCCTCGACGCTGGCCGTCGCTGGCGCGGGTTGTGCGCCTGGCGGAAGTGGAGAAGCTACAACCGATTCGGAATGGAGAAGACGTCGAACGGCTGAAGCCGTACGTGAAGGCGCTCGAAGAGGGCCCGGATTCCCCGGCACCGGCTCGATGGCTGAACTCCCGGACCCTGGCCATCGACTCTACCGTCGCGGCCGGAGAAGCCGTCGCGGTGCAGGTAACGTATGATCCGAACTGGCGAGCCACTTCCGGAACCGCGTCGTTTCCCATCGTCAAGGACGTGCTAGGCCAGACACGCATTCTGGCGCCTCCCGGTCAGCACCACATCGAACTGTACTGGGAAACGCCGCTCGAAAACCGCATTGGCCGCGGCCTGTTTGGCCTTGCGGTCCTGATTTGTGGTTGGCTCTTTTGGCGAGGTCGCCGTCTGTGACCCGCCTCGACCATTTCATCGCGGCTCTCCTTTTGCTCCTCAACGTCGCGCTCAACTGGCGCATTTTTCTGCCCGGGGTCAGCCCTTACCGCGGCACCATCGAACGCGGCTATGCCTACATGGGAAGCCTTCTGGCGCACCACCCGAACCCTTGGGCCTGGAACCCGATGCAGTATTGCGGACTTCCGACCCACTTCGTCTACCTGCCCTTGCTCCCTTACTGGAATGCGCTGTGGATCCGGCTGATTGGGGGCATTGACCCTACCGAGGTTCATCGGGCGACGTGTGCGTTTGCGCTGTGTCTCGGGGTCGCTTCCGTCTATCTATTCGTCCGCTACTTTGGCGCTTCGAGGGGAGCCGCGTTTTGCGCCAGTCTCGCCGTCACTTTCCTCAGCCCCCTTTATCTCCTGATTGAAACGATCGAGAAGGACCGCGGGATCATGGAGATCCCTTGGCGAATTCAGGTGTTGATCAAGTACGGCGAAGGTCCGCACACGGTCGGCCTGGCGCTGGTGCCTCTGGCGTTGATCGCCGTGCACCGGGCCGCGACCCTCCGCAGCTTTTCCTCCCTCTGGCTGGCAGCGATCGCTTTGGCGACGGTCGTCCTGACCAACTGGGTCGCCGGTTTGGCGCTGACTCTGCTCGTACTCATGCTGCTGGCGACCTACTCGGGGGTCGAACTGTTTTCGGTCCGGCGAGTTCTGAAAGCGGGAGTTATTGGCTACCTGCTGGCCGCGTTTTGGCTCACGCCCACCTTCGTGTGGCGGATGGTCACCAACTGGCCGAAGGATGCTTTTGGCTACCAGTTTCAGAGTCTGGAGCGATACGCGGTTGGTGGCTGGCTGGGTGGCCTGCTCCTGATTTGGCTCGCCTTCCGTTTTCTTTTCCCTCGCCAACGCTACCTTGCCTTTGTGCTGCTGGCCACTTACTGCTTTGGCTTCCTGGTCACCTGCTTCTACCGCTACGGTTTGAACGCTCTGCCGGAATCCCGCCGCTATGCTCTGGAATATGAGCTTTTCCTGCTGCTCCTCATCGTTGAGATGTTTCGCTTGGCTTACGGGCGCCGCCCTTGGCTGACGGGATTTGTTTTGCTAGTCGTGCTTCTAGCCTGGACGCCGCGCGTCTCGCATTTTCTATCCCACCGCTATGCGCCGTGGGTGATGACCCCGCGAGAAGAGACTGCCGAGTTCAAGGTCGCCAGCGCCCTCGCCGCGCTGCATCCCTCTGGCCGGCTTTTGCTCTCCGGCGGGACGCGCTTCCGATTCAACTCCTGGTTCGATCTGCCGCAAATCGGCGGCGTGTTCGAGACGGGTTTGCGCAATCGTTTGCCCGTCGATATCGCCTACCAGGTCCGGAGTGACCTCGGCTCCCAGCCGGGGGAAGAAGCGGCCAACTCGGTGTTGCAAATGCGGGCGCTGGGAATTGAGTACGTCGTGATTCACGGCCCTGAGTCCCAGGAATATTATCGGGACGTGAAGTTCCCCAATAAGTTTGAGGGAGTACTCGAAAAGGTCTGGTCCGCAGGCGATGACCGCATTTATCGAGTCGACCCGGCCCGCTACGCTCATCTCGTAACGACGGCCGAACTGCCTGCTTACCCGCCTCGAGCCGGCTATTTCAAGGTTCTTGAGCCCTACGTCAACGCCCTGCTCGACCCGGTTCGGCCGACACTGCAATTCGCTTGGCAAGGCGCCTCGGACGCGACCATCAGCGGGGCCTTTCCGCCCGGCTATCAGGTGGCGGTGGCCGTCAGCTATGACGATGGCTGGGAGGCGCTGCAGGATGGGCGCCCTATTCCACTTCGTCCGAACGAGCTAGGCTTCTTCACGGTCGCGCCGCAGTCCGCCGTCCAGTCTACGGTTGAACTGCACTATCGGACTCCCCTGGAGACCCGCCTTTGCGGGCTCCTCAGCGCGCTATCCTGGTTCGGTTGCTTGCTTTTCTGGCGTCGAAACCGGCGATCCCATGCGTGAATTTTTAATTCTCCTCCGCCGAGCCTTTTACAACGCAATGATGGACGGCTGTTTCGGCCTCGCCAAGGCGGCGGCCTACTCCGGTTTACTCAGCCTGTTTCCGCTGCTCTCTTCCCTGGCCGCTATCCTCGTGCAAGCCAACGCTGAAGCGGTCAGTGAATACTTGGTCCGTTTCCTGCTGCAAGTCGTTCCTCCAGGGACGGCTGACATGGTGCAGTATCAGTTCACAGCGCGCGGTCAGCGCCCCCTCTGGCTGATTATCGGCGCGACGCTGCTCTCGGTGTGGGCGGCGGCATCGTTGATGGAATCCCTAATGGAGGGCTTTCGAGCCGCTTATCGCCTTCCCACTGGCCGCGGTATCGTGCGCGACCGGCTCGTCGCGATGGTGCTCGTGTTCGTGGCCGCTGTGCCGGGGGTGGCTGCATCGATCGTTATCCTGTTTGGGGCCCGCCTTCAAAGCGAGTTCCTCCCCGCCAGTGGACTGTTTCAGACGTTGGCCCGAGGCCTTACTTTCGCTGTCTCCTTCTGCTCGGTCGTGCTGGTGGTGGCCCTGCTTTATTTCATCGCGCCGAATCGTCCCATGCGGTGGAGAGACGTCTGGCCGGGAGCCTGGATCGCTTCCACGCTCTGGTTCATCGTCACTCTCGCCTTCAGTTGGTACGTTCAAAATCTGGCCGACTACAACGTGATGTACGGCACCGTCGGCGGAGTCATCGCGATGCTCGTTTGGATGTATCTCCTCGCCGCCATCGCCCTGTTTGGCTGCGAGTACAACGCCGAACGCGAACGCCTCGCCCAAGCCCGATAGACTAGAAATATGTCCTTCCGCGTCGCTGTCCCCTATTCGCCTAAGGGCGACCAACAACAGGCTATCGACGCTCTCTCCCGCGGCGTCATCGATGGAGCCCGGCATCAGGTATTGCTCGGCGTCACCGGTTCCGGCAAGACGTACACGATGGCCAAGGTCATCGAGCAGTGCAACCGCCCGGCGCTGATCCTGGCCCACAATAAGACACTCGCGGCGCAGCTTTATCACGAGTTCAAGACGTTTTTCCCCGATAACGCGGTCGAATACTTCGTCAGTTACTACGACTACTATCAGCCGGAAGCCTACATCCCGGCCGGGGATACTTACATCGAAAAAGAGTCCACCGTCAACGATGAACTCGACCGCTTGCGCCTGGCAGCCACCCGCTCGCTGTTTGAACGGCGCGACGTGGTCATCATCGCGAGTGTTAGTTGCATCTACGGTATCGGTTCTCCGGAAGCGTATTACGGCATGCTGCTGCTGCTCGAAAAAGGTCAGCAAATTCCTCGTAAAGAGCTGCTCGGCAAGTTGGTGGAACTGCTCTATGAACGAAACGACCTCGATTTCTCCCGGGGTCGTTTCCGCGTCCGCGGTGACGTGGTCGAGGTCTATCCGTCCTACGACGAGTTCGCTTACCGGATCGAACTTTGGGGTGACGAAATTGACGCCCTTTCTCAGATCGACCCCCTGACCGGGAAGGTTCACCAGACGCTTTCGCGCCTGCCGATCTACCCGAAGACCCACTACGTCATGAGCGGCGACATGAAGGAACGCGCGATGGCAACCATCGCCGATGAGCTCGACTGGTGGAAAGTAGAGCTCGAAAAGCAGGGTAAACTCATCGAGGCGCAACGGCTTTGGCAGCGCACCAAGTTCGACCTCGAGATGATCAAAACGATTGGTTTTTGCCATGGGATTGAAAACTACTCGCGGCATTTTTCCGGGCGTCTACCGGGCGAAGCGCCGCCCACCTTGCTCGACTACCTGCCGCACGATCATCTGATTTTCGTGGACGAAAGCCACCAATCGATGCCGCAATTGCGGGGCATGTGGGGCGGCGATCGGTCCCGCAAAGAGACTCTGGTGAACTTCGGATTTCGCCTGCCCAGCGCGCTCGACAATCGGCCACTGACGTTTGAAGAGTTCGAAAACCGGGTGAACCAAGTGCTCTATATCAGTGCAACCCCGGGGCCCTACGAGCTGGATAAAACGCACGGCGAGTTTATCGAACAGATCATCCGCCCTACCGGTCTCATCGACCCGCCGGTGGAGATTCGACCGATCAAAGGGCAGGTCGACGATCTGCTCGGCGAGATCCGCAAACGGACCGCGCTTAACGAGCGGACGTTGATCACGACGCTGACCAAGCGCATGGCCGAGGATCTCTCCGGTTACTACGCCGAGGTCGGGGTCAAGTGTGCGTGGCTCCATTCGGAAGTCACGACGCTCGATCGGATCAAGATCCTGCGTGACCTGCGGCTGGGCATCTACGATGTCCTCATCGGCGTGAACCTCCTGCGGGAAGGCCTCGACCTGCCCGAGGTCTCCCTGGTCGCCATTCTCGATGCCGACAAGGAAGGGTTCCTTCGTTCCGCCGGGGCGTTGATTCAAACCATCGGACGGGCCGCCCGCAATCTGAACGGAAGAGCGATTCTGTACGCGGACGTGTTGACCGATTCGATGAAGCGCGCCCTGGATGAGACCTCGCGCCGCCGCCGCATTCAGAACGATTATAACGAAGCCAACGGCATCACGCCCGAGTCGATTCGGAAGCCGATTGACATGATGCTCGTTCGCATTGCTGCGGCCGATTACGTTGACGTTCCTATTGAGCCCGAGGAACCAACCGCTCACCTGACGGCGGCGCAGAAGGAGCTACTGATTCCCGACCTCGAAGAAAAGATGCGCGAAGCGGCCCGGAATTTTGAGTTCGAAAAGGCGGCCCAATATCGCGACCGCATTAAAGCGTTAAGATTACCTGAGTAATGAGATTATCGCCCTGGGTCGGTCTGATCGCCGCCGGCCCTGTGAGCCCGGCGCTTGCTCGCCTACCGGGACTTCACGCGCAGCTTGGCCCTGTCACGGCCTCGTCGCTGCGCGTAGCCAGCCGCATCGCGAACGGACTAAAGGCCGGGCACCATGCCACCCCCTCAAAGATGGACGCGGCATCGCTGATCCTCATCTCCGGGCCGGAGGCCTCCCTGCCCGCGCTGCTCGAACTGGCGCACAGCGTACGCCTCGATTGGTCCAAACGAGCCATCGTCGTGTTCGACTCCCATTTGGACAGCAACGACCTGGCGGCGTTTGCCCAACTCGGTGCGGAGGTGGCCAGTCTCGATCCTCTCGACGGCTTTGCTGATCTTCGATTTTGCGGGGAAGGGAATCCGCTTGCCTTGCGTAAACTGAAGCAATTTCTCACGGGCTGCCAAAGCTACCTCTACGTCCTCGAAGCCGGCAAGAAGCAGGTGTTCTCGGCGGGCCTCGCTTTCACCGGAACCCTCGCCACGCCCCTGCTGGCCGCCGCCGTCGACTGTTTCCACAAGGCCGGCCTCGATCCGAAAGACGCCGCCGTCATCGCCGAGCGGACGCTGCTGCGGACCCTTCGCGCCTGGCAAAAGGCCGGCCGCCAAGGCTGGACCGGCGTGCTGCCCCAGCGAGACCTGGAAGCGGTCCGTCGCCAATTGGCCGCCCTCGGCGAGGAGAACTCCATTCTCGGAGAGTATTTCTCGCAAACGGCTTATATGGCGCTCGAACTGTTCGGTCACGATGCCGAATGGCTGCGCGCCCTTGATGACGAAACGCCTCCGCGGGCTAGGAAGGCCGCGGGCGCCGGTACGCTCTGAGCATGAAGAGCGCGGCCAGGCTCCACGCCTGCGCCGGCGCCCCACGGCGTTCGTGCGGCGCGTCGCCATCGTAGATCTCGGCGATCTGGCCGAGGCAACCCCGCTCCAGTTCGTTCTCCAGCTCGGGGAAGGGAAATGGCTCCCAGAACTCCCGCTCCCAGGCCAGCGCAAACGGCGCGGCCAACCACGGCCACACCGTCCCTTGATGATAAGCCGCGTCTCGCTCGGCAGGGCCGCCCTGATATCGACCGTGATACGACGGATCCTCCGGCGATAGCGTGCGCAGGCCGAAGGGCGTCACCAGGTGCAACCGAACCGTGAGCAGCAGTTCGCGACGCCGGGCCGGGTCAAGCAAGGGATGTGTCAGGGCCACGGCGAGGATCTGATTAGGACGGATTTCGGCCGAGTCCGGGCGGTCCAGCAGGCACATGCCGCCGTCGTTCCAGTAGGTGGATACAAAGCTGCGCCCCACCCAATCGGCCAACCCCGCGTACTTCATTCGTCGCGCATCATCGCCCAACCGCTCCGCCCATCCGGCCATCAGCCGCAGCGCGTTGTACCAGAGTGCGTTGATCTCGACCGGCTTGCCGTGCCGGGGTGTGACCGGCTGGCCGTCGCTGCGGGCGTCCATCCACGTCAACTGCGTCTGCTCGTTTCCACAGTGCAGAAGCCCATCATCCGGGTCCATCCCGATCTCAAACAAGGTCCCGCGTTCATGCCATTCGATAATCTCGCGTCCGATGGGATAGAACACTGTTTCTACCCACTCGGTCTCTCCGGCTGCCCACAGATGCTGAGCGGCTTCAAACGCCCACAGCGTTGCGTCGGCGGTATTGTACTCCGGCGCCTGCCCCGCGTCGCTGAATCGATTCGGCAACAGCCCTTGATGCCGGTGGTCTAGAAAGCCGGTGCAGATCTCTTTGGCTTCGGCCAGCCGGCCCGACTCGATCAACAGGCCCGGCATCGCAATAAAGGTGTCGCGGCCCCAATCGGTGAACCAAGGGTAGCCGGCCATCATCGTTAAGCGCCCGTTCACGCGGCTCAAGAACGCGGCCTCTCCAGAGAGCGTCTGTGCCGTGCCGACCGCTCCGAGGGACGCTGTGAACGCGGAGCCGGTCGAGCCGTGAAAGACTCCGGGGCACCACAGGTCTTCGCGAAACGGGAAGCCGCGGTCTAACTCTTCGAGATACTCGACATCCCGATACCAAGCGCCCACCGGCTCCCAGTTCGCTCCAGTCATGGCAAACTGCAACGGCGTCTCGGGGCCTGTTCCGAGGGAATGGTAGCCGCGCGTCGCGGTAAAGACGCGGACCCGCAGCGGGCACGCCTGGCTCGCCTTATAAGTCAGTCGGACCCCGTCCGGATCTGCGAGCAGCTCCAAACGTTTCGTTACCGTTACGCCCTCGACCGTCCATGTCCAATGCGGTTCCGGAGTGGCCACAAAGTCGGTCAGTAATTCGAAACCCCGCGGGGTAGTCGTGCCGGGGTACTGGCACGCGCCCAGCTCCACCCACCGGCCGTCGATGCAAACTTCCTCTTCCACCCGCGGCAGGAGAACATGGCGCTCGCCGCCGTCTCCCCAGGGAGCGACCAGCAGCCCATGGTACCGCCGGGTGTTTGCTCCGGTCGCCGTGCTCATCGCGTAAGCACCCCGGCCGTTCGCCACTAACCATTCCGTCCGCGAGGACCGCACATAGTCACGCAGAAAGTCCGCACTCAGTTGGCCCTTCGACATACTCTGCTAGTAGTATAGGTCCAATGGCTATCTCCCCCGGTATCGTCTCGGCCGAACACGAAAAGCTGCTTCTGCTGGGCAACCACGCTGCCCATCTGATTCACGACTGGAACAACGTGTTGACGCTCCTGCAGGCCCAGTGCGCCGAACTTCCCCCCAGTAACGCTGCCATCGATCTAACCGCCTCGATCGACGAAGCCGCCGCCCTTCCCCGCCAACTCTTGAGCTACCTCCGCCAGTCGCCTCCCACCCGCACCCGCATCCCCCTTGACGAATGGCTACCAGTGGTCGAACCTTCCCTCCGCCAACTCCTCGGCCGCCGCTACCGCTTCTATCCCGACTATTCCGCCCCCTCTCTCTTCGTCTCCGTCGATACGGCCCAACTGCGCAACGCTCTGATCAATCTCACCCTGAACGCCCGCGCCGCTCTTGGCGAATCCGGCTGCGTCCGCCTGGTCTCTACGCCCCATTCCGATGGGGTCGCGCTCGCGCTGCACGACAACGGCCACGGCTTTGACGACGCTACCCGAGCTCGCCTCTTTGAGCCCTTCTTCACGACCCGCACGGACTCCCATCGCACCGGCCTGGGCCTCGCCAGCGTCAAGGCCTTCGTCGACAACCACGGTGGTTCGCTCACGGTCGAAAGCAAGCCGACCGAAGGCACCGTTTTTACTCTTCTGCTACCGCTGGCCCCTTAGTACAGTTCGAACGGGACCACGGGCCCGCTTAGCTTCAACTCCCGGCCGTCCGCGGCTAGATCCACGACCAACCGGCCATCCTTCTGCGTGCTTCCTTTGCCCGTCCAACTCGTCCCCCCGATATCGGCCTCCACCTTTTCGAGATCCACCTTGAGCCCTCCGCGCTCGACGCGCAACCCAAACTTTGCAGTGATCCGCCGGGCTGCGGATTCCCCCAGTTGGACCTGCTCCGCGGTCACCTCTCCTTTGGCTTTGCCGCTTCGGCCAATTTCCAATCCCATGCCGCGCGCTTCGGCGGTCCAATTGGCGTCCACTTTTCCGCCTTGCCAATTCAGCCCGGCCGCTTTTCCCTGCCAGCTATAGGCGGGCCTGGCCCGCTCCAGGTTGATCCCCAATTCCCCGCCAATTTCCCCGCCATTCCAGCTAAATCGCAAGTCGCGCAGGCTCACTTTTGACGCGTCCCATTGCACGGACGTCCGCACATTGCCCACCGTCTGATCGCCGATTTCCAGACCCTCCATCCGTACTGTCCCTTCGGCCCGGCGCGACGCCAACCACTCGGGAACCCGGTCTTCTCCAATCCGCAACGTACGCGCGACAAAGCCCCTTTCCCGCTGCAAGGCTGGAGCCAGGAGCCGTTCTAATTCGTTCGCGCCGACCCGTCCCAGCCGGACGTCAAAATGGTGCGGCCGCGTCTGGCTGGCGTCGTACCGATAGTCGCCTTCCCAGCCGATTTTGCCTACCCGCGCCTTCACGCCCTTGGCCGCCAGTCGATTGCCCTTTAACTCCACCGTCGCCTGCCGCAACTCCAACGCCTCGGCCAACTCCGGGATCGACACCCGGGTATCCGCCAACCCGAAGCTGCCTGTCCACTCCGG
>JBKJLJ010000887.1:0-12025 GCA_046597015.1 Bryobacteraceae bacterium | reverse complement strand
TAGGCGACGCTCATCTTCTCGTTGTTGATGTCGGGGGTCGGGGCGGGATTGGGGGCGGGCGGCGGTTCGGCGACGGGCGGGCCGAGGAGGGCGATGGCTTCGGCGGCGAGAGCGGCGTTGTGAGGGGCGAGGGCGAGGGCGAGGGCGGCGGAGTGGAGGAGTCTTCGTTGGGCGAAGGTGGGGTCGGTGAGGGGGTAAGCGCGCATGAGGAGAAAGAGGGGTTCGGCTCCTTCGGCGGGATCAGCTTTGATGAGGTCGAGGGCTGCGGGGACGAGGGATCCGGCGCGGAGGCCGAGAAGGGTGACGGCCCGTTTATCCGGGAGGACCTGGACAAGTCCATCCCAGCAGGGGGCGGCGGCCTCGGGGGGGATTTCGAGGCAAAGGCGGAGGGCTTCGGCGCGATGTTGCGGAGCCCAGGCGGCGGCTAAGCGAGAGGTGAGGATGTAACGGGATTCGGCGTGGCGGATGGCGGGAAGGAGGCGACCGAGTTCGACGAGGATTTCTCGCCGGGGGATGGCGTAAGTTTTGGGAGGGAGGAGTTCGGCGGTTTGCAGTAGGGTTTCGATTTGAAAGAGGGGCGGTTCGGCGCGTGCGGCTTCTTCGACCTGCTGGATGAGGCGAAGGATTAGCGCGGCCGAGGCGGCGATCAGCATAACTTCGCTTCACAGGATAGCGGTTTTAGGCTTTGAGTGAGAAGGGGGCACCGCGAAGGTCGATTTCCGTGCGGCAGCTGGTTTAGCGGAATTCTTTGGCGGCGCGGTGATCATTGACCCCGGAGAGGGCGCGTAGCCGCCGGACGACTTGAATGGCGTTGCGTTGGACTTTCGGGTTAGGGTCCTGGACCATGGAGACGGCGAGATCCATGCCTTCGATCCAGCCGACGGTACCGATGACCCAGGCAGCGGAGGCGCGGACGCCGGCGGATTCATCCCGGCAGAGGCGTCGCAGGACGTCGACGGCGCTGGGGTCGCCGAGGTGGAAAAGGCCGACGACGGCGTTGCCGGCGACGCGCCCGTTGGGACTGCCGCTGGCGGCTAAGAAGAATTCATTGAGTTCCGGGGTCGATTTGGCACCCCAAAGGGCTTCGACGACGTTGGCGGTGAACCGGGAGTCGCTATGGCCGAGGAACTGCATGGCCCATTGGGCGTCGCCCGTGGCACAAGCGAACAGCTTGAGCGCCTTCGATCGGACGCGAGAGTTGTCGGACTTGATATAAGGATCGAGCACTTCCGAGATTCGTTCGGCCGGGGTGACGGCGCCGATGAGTTCAAGTAAGCGGTCGACGACGCCGGGCGACGATTCGATCTTGAGGCGAGCAAGCAGAGTGTCAACCACGTGCGGCTGAGCGCGGGCTTGGAGCAGGGTCTGGGCGACAGCGGCTCCCAGGGTCATCTCGACCGGGTCGCAAACTTTGTTCAGCCAACTTGAGTTCGAAAAATCCATTTGGTGTCTTCCCTCTGCTTTGACATTTCGGCGCACACAAGGATTTCTTGAGCGGTAAACTAGTCATTAGGCGAACTTTGCCGTTCTACCAGCCCTACCTATGATTAACGCTCTGCTAGCGAAAATTTTCGGCACGAAATCGGAACGTGAGCTCAAACAGCTCAAGCCGATCATTCAAGCCATTAACGAATTCGCCCCTTCCTTTGAACAACTTTCTGACGCCGAGCTTTCGGGCAAAACCGCCGAATTCAAGCACAAACTTGAGCTAGGAACCCCGCTAGACGACATTTTGGTGGAGGCCTTTGCCACCGTTCGCGAAGCTGGCCGGCGCGTGCTGAACATGCGTCACTACGACGTGCAACTGATCGGCGGAATCATCCTGCATCAAGGCAAAATCGCCGAAATGCGGACCGGCGAGGGCAAGACGCTGGTCGCCACGCTCGCCTGCTATCTGAATGCTCTGGAAGGTAAGGGCGTTCATGTGGTCACCGTGAACGACTATTTGGCGCGGCGCGACTCGGAATGGATGGGCCGGTTGTACAAATTTCTCGGCCTGACGGTGGGTTGCATCGTGCATGATCTGGACGATGGGGAGCGGAAGGCTGCCTACGCTTGCGACATCACCTACGGCACCAATAACGAATTTGGGTTCGACTACCTGCGCGACAATATGAAGTTCCGCCTTGCGGACTGCGTGCAGCGACCGCATTATTACGCGATCGTCGACGAAGTTGACTCGATTCTGATCGACGAAGCCCGGACGCCGCTGATCATTTCCGGGCCGTCGGAGGAGTCGACCGATAAATATTACAAGATTAACCAGATCATTCCGAAGCTGATTCGGGGTGAGGTGATCGAGGGCCGGGAACCGGGCGAGAAGTATTTCACGGGCGACTACACGGTCGATGAGAAGCACCGGGGCGTCGCGTTGACCGAAGAGGGCGTTCTTAAGGTGGAGCGCTTGCTCAATTGCGGGAATCTGTATGACCCGTCGAACATTGAGACCAATCACCACGTGCAGCAGGGTTTGAAGGCGCATGTGCTCTTCCATCGGGATAAGGACTATCTAGTTCGCCCGGGCGAAGAGAACGAGATGGAAGTGGTGATCGTAGACGAGTTCACCGGGCGTATCATGCCGGGTCGACGGTGGTCGGACGGTCTGCACCAAGCGATTGAAGCCAAAGAGGGCGTCAAGATTCAGCGGGAGACCCAGACGCTGGCGTCGATCACCTTCCAGAACTACTTCCGGATGTACAAGAAGCTTTCGGGCATGACGGGTACGGCGGATACGGAAGCGGCTGAGTTCGGCAAGACCTACAAACTGGACGTTTCGCCGACGCCTCCCAATCGGCCGATGCGGCGGATTGAATTCAACGACATCGTTTACCGGACCGAGGAAGAGAAGTTCCGAAACGCGGCGAAAGAAATCAAAGAATGCAACGCCAAGGGCCAGCCGGTGCTGGTGGGCACGATTTCGGTGACGAAGTCGGAGCGGCTCTCGACGATTTTGACGCGGCTCGGGGTGAAGCATGAGGTCCTGAACGCCAAGAACCACGAACGGGAAGCGTTTATCATCGCCCAAGCCGGGCGCTACGCGGCAGTCACCGTATCGACAAACATGGCCGGTCGCGGTACGGATATCCTGTTAGGCGGTAACCCGGACTTTCTGGCGCAGGAAGAGTGCCTGAAGAAAGGCTACCTGGAGTCGGTACCGGAAGGAATGGGCGGGTTAGTGGCGGACCGGGAGTTCTATTACTTCCAGCGGGGCGACCGTAACTATCGGGTCCCGGCGGCCCAATGGTCGGAGATCTTTGCCAAGCACAAAGCGGTTTGCGACGAGGAGCACGATAAGGTAGTCGCGGCGGGTGGGTTGATCGTGGTGGGTACGGAACGGCACGAATCGCGCCGGATTGATAATCAGCTGCGTGGACGCGCGGGCCGGCAAGGCGATCCTGGAGCTTCGAAATTCTTCCTCTCGCTGCAGGACGATCTGCTGCGGATTTTCGGGGGCGAACGGATGCAGAATTTGATGCTGCGTCTGGGCATGGAAGAAGACGTACCGATCGAGTCGAAGTTGATTACGCGGCGGATCGCGGCGGCGCAAAAGGCGGTCGAAGCGCAGAATTTCATGAGTCGGAAACACGTACTCGAGTACGACGACATCATGAACAAGCAGCGCGGGGCGGTTTACGGGATGCGGCGGGGATTGCTGGAGGGCGTCGAACAGCGGGAGCGGGTTTTCGCGATGGCGAAGGGTCTCGTCGAGACGGTGGCCGTCGATCGGATTCCGGATAAAACACGGGTTGACGAATGGGACTTGGCCGGCTTGGAATCCGATATACTGACTCGTTTTGGCGTTACGATTGACAGCTCGGAATTTAAAACGATGAACCGGGAGGAGATCGAAGATACGATCTTCGACTTACTCAAGGAACGTTACGAGCAGAAGGAAGCTCTGATCGGTCCCGACTATATCCGTGACGCCGAGCGGATCATCATGTTGAACGTGATCGACAATCAGTGGAAAGACCACTTACTGTCGATGGACCATTTGAAGGAAGGGATTGGAATGCGGGCGTACGGACAGAAAGATCCGTTGCTCGAATACAAGAAGGAATCGTTCACGCTGTTTCAGGACATGATGGACCGGATCGAGGACGAGACGCTCCGGTATCTGTACTTCATGCAGGTGGCCGAGGACGATCGTCCGCAGATGCCGTTTGTACGGGATCCGGACGACGAAGAAGAATCGTACGTGCCGGCGGGCGATCCGGAGCCGACTCCAAAGCCCACGCCGGTGGATCAGAAGGCCGCGCGGGCCTCGATTGCCGAATTCACCCGGAAGATCGAGAAGAAGAAGGAAAAAGAGCTGGCCGACCTTCAATTTATGGGCGGCTCCGTTTCGTCGGCACCTCAAACGCCGGTTGTGGCGTCTAAGAAAGTGGGCCGTAACGATCCGTGTTTCTGCGGAAGCGGCAAAAAGTACAAAAAATGTCACGGAATCAACGAATAGCTGCGTTGTTGTTCGCGGTTTGGCCCCTGTCGGCAGCCCTGCTGCCGGAGGGACTGGAACTGCACGCCCGGAAGTCGACGACCACGCTGGCGGCGGCGGACCCGGCCCTATGGAAGGAGTACGGTTTTCAGGAGGGCGAAATCGCGGTCTACGAAGGGCAGGGCCGGGCCGATGCCAAAGGTGTCTTTGGTCCGGTAAAGTCTTTTTCAGTTTCAGCGTGGCGGCTGCGGGATTCGACAGCGGCGATGGCGTTGTGGCAGATTTTGCGTCCGGCCGATGCGAAGCCAGTCGTGGATGGGCCCACCAAGGTGGCGGCGCGGTCGGGACAGCGGCTATTGCTAACCTATGGGAACTATATCCTTCAGTTTGATGGATATAGCCCGGAGGCGGAGACGATCCATCAACTCGCCTTGCATTTGCCGCGGTTTGAAAATGCAGCGCTGCCGGCTCTGGTTGGCTTTCTGCCGACGGAGGCCCGAGCGTTGAATTCGGAGCGGTACATCATCGGTCCGGTTGGCTTAGAGCGGTTTGCGGCGCAGGTTCCGCCTTCCGTGGTGGGGTTTCAGTTCGATACGGAGGGCGTGGCGGGGCGATTTGTGGATCGGGATGGGCCGGTGGACTTGGTGGTGTTCTCCTATCCGAATCATCAGATAGCCCAAAAACAGATTGCGGCTTACCAGGGTTTGGCGGGTTTGACCGCTGCCCGGAGCGGTCCGTTGGTGGGAGTTGTCCTGAAGGCTCCCAACGCGGATGCGGCGCAACGGGTGTTGGCGCAGGTTCGCTATGAAGCGACGGTCACGATCAACTCGAAGCCGGCTCCGCCGAAGGAGAACATCGGCGACATGATTTTGGCGATTGCGCAGTTGGCGGGGGTGCTGATTGGCGGGGCGCTGGTGGCTGGATTGCTGTTCGCGGGGATCCGGTTGGCGACTGGCGGCGGATTCGGAAACATCCGAGGACGACAAGACGAGATGGTTTCGCTTTCGATCGACCGGGATGTGTCGAAACGCCCGTAACTGCGTCTAGTTTCTAGCGTTTGGCGGGAAAGCGGATGTTTTTGGACAGGTTTTCCACAGTTTTTCAACAGCCTTAGCTCTACGCAATTGCTTCCTTAAGTAGTTGAAAATAAGCAACTTATCTTCGACAAAAAACCATCCTTTTTTTGCTTGACACTTTCCTTCCTAAGCCGTAACATCCAATCACATACAGGATTCGCGGCATTGCGATGCCATCGAGCCTGATTCTCCCTAAAACATCCCGACGGCGACCCTGTTGGTAATGTCCGAGAGGCCCCGCGTGATTTCGGGGCCTTTGGTTTTTTCCGGGTTGGGCCTCGTTAGGTGGATTACCATAATGGTATGCGGCGACGCGGTTTGTTTGCGATTGCATTCGGCGGAGTGGCGGGGTGTTCGAAGCCGGAGGCGGAGGTGCCCCGGCAGATTCACGTGCCGCGGGCGGTAGCACCGATGCCGGAACTTCCCGCGGTGGCCGGGGGCAGCGACGAGAAGGGATTTGCCGAAATTACATGGGCGATGCTGCGGGGGTTGGATGCGCGGACGGGGATAGCGAATCCGTTGCTCGAGTTGGTGGCGGGAACGGATGTGAAGCTGGCCGGATACATGGTCCCGTTTGACGACGGGTTTGAAGAGGTTAGCGAATTTTTGATCGTCCCGACCGCAGGGGCTTGCGTGCATACGCCGCCTCCCCCGGCGAACCAGATTGTCTATGCGACGATGACGACCGGGAGGGCGGCGAAGGTGGAGTTGATTTACAGCGTCTGGGTGAGCGGCCGATTGGAGATTGCTTCGACCGATAGCCCCTACGGGCAGGCTGGGTTTAAGCTGGGTGCGGTAAAGATCGAACGACGCGGTTAGGCTTTCAGCCAACGATCGAACCAGGCGAAGGCATCCTTCTGCATGGGGGCGTCGAACTTGTGGGGCCCGTCATAAAAGTTGGCTTTGTAGCGGTCGGCGGCACCGGCCTTTTTGTAAACCTCGGTGAGGATGCGGTCGGCCCGCTCCATTTCGGGCAGGGTGAACAGCGCATCCTGACGATTGTTGAGGACTAAGACGGGATTGGGCGCGGAGAGGCCGAGGATTTCCGGATAGTCGAGATCTTTTGGCAGGCCGGGGACGTAACACATCCAGGTATGGGTGTGGCACTTATTGAGTAAGTAGTCGCGCCATGTAGTCATCATGCCGACGGCGCAGGAGCAGCGGATACGTTCGTCGGCGCCGGCGAGCATCACCGTGCGGAGACCGCCCCCGGAAAGCCCGGCGCAGCCGAGGCGAGTGGCATCCACATCGGGCCGGGCGGCGAGGTAATCGAGGGCGCGTTGGTCATCATAGACAAAGGTGCCGGGCCAGGTGAGGCCGGCCGAGAAGAGGCTCTTCGCGACGATGTGCTCATGGTTGGCGGCCCATTGGTTATAGCGGGTGATTTCGTCTTCGGCCTCCGGGTTGGCTTCCACCATGTTGTTGCGGATGTTCGCGGGGACGTCGCCCCAGCGGACTCGGCGGCTGCCGAAGGTGAAGGTATCGTGAACGATGACGACGTAACCCCGGCGGGCGAGTTCATTGGCCCAGGCGAAGCCCCCGTAGTAGTGATCCTGGTGGCGGATCATCAGGGGGTGCGGGTCGCGGGAAATGCGGGTAATTTTGCGGAGTCCGAAGTACTTGTTGCCACCATGGTCGTGGAGACCGACGATGCCGGGGAGCTTGCCGGTGGCTTTGGCTGGCTTGAGGACGAGGGCCTCGGTGGGTGGTCCGTAGGGCAACTGCCATTTGAGATGCTCGATGGCGAGACCGTCGAATTCCAAATGGTGCTCGACGACGGGGCGCGGCGAGGCGGGCGGGGCGGGGGAAACGATCGCTTCATGGAAGCGGGCGCGGGCGACGGCTCGCCAAGCGTTCACATCGTGAAACATAGGCTGTCGGAAAGAGAGCCGGGGCGGGTCGGGGATCGTTCCCGCGGCCCATTCGCCATACGCGCCGAGCATATTCGGAGTCATGAGTTGGATCATATCGTAACTTGACGTGAGAGAATGACGAATAGCAATCCATGCGCCTGTTTTGGTCCTTTCTATTCGCCAGCGCCCTTTGGGCGCAGACCCCGAACCCTGTGCAGTGGACGGTTACGGCCGTCGCTGCGAAGGCTGAGGCGGGGGCGCCGATCCGTTTGCAGTTGGCCGCGGCCATAGAACCGGGCTGGCACCTTTATTCGGTGACGTCGCCCGTGACGGCGACGGCGACCAAGATCACGGCCCCCTTTGAGGTGACCCGGACGTGGCAGCAGAAGGTGGAGGCGAAGTTCGACGCCGTAGCCGGGGCGACGACGGAGAGCTATGAGACGGCGGCGGTGTTCTACGTGGACGGCGTGCTGTAAGATGCGGTAAAAGATCTTGTAGTGGTGATCCGGTCGAGCGCTTGTAATGACCGGCTCTGCCTGCCGCCGAAGAAGCGAACTTTTCCGATCGCGCTGACGATCGGGGTGCCGGAGACGACGGTCCCGGACGGCTTTGCGGAGGCCAAGGCGGCCGCTCCGGCGGCGGCGGCAGTGGCGGCTCCGAAGGCCGCGCCGGCCAAGGAGGATTTATCCAGCTTCCTGCTCTTGGCGTTCGGCCTGGGCTTGGCGGCGGTCTTCACGCCGTGCGTGTTTCCAATGATCCCTTTTACCCTGTCGTACTTCATCGGGCAGGGCGATAAGAAGGGGTCCCTGTCGCAAGCGATCGTGTTTTGCCTAGGAATCGTTGTACTGTTCACCGGGATGGGCGTAATTCTGTCGGCGGCGCTAGGGCCGTTTGCGGTGGTGCAATTGAGCGCAAATCCATGGGTGAACCTGACGATTTCCGCGGTGTTCTTTGCGTTTGCGCTTTCGATGCTCGGTGCGTTTGAGATTATGCTGCCTTCGGGGTTGCTGACGAAGCTGAACCAGGCGTCGGAAGGGGGCGGGTATCTTGGCGCGCTGCTGATGGGCTTGACGTTTTCGCTGACCTCGTTTGCTTGCGTGGGTCCGTTCGTGGGGACGCTGCTGGCGGCTTCGGTGCAGGGGGATAAGCTGCAACCAGTCTTGGGGATGACCGCTTTTTCGTCAGGCTTGGCCACGCCGTTTTTCATTTTGGCGCTGTTCCCTTCGTACCTGAAAAAGCTGCCGCGCAGCGGCGTTTGGATGATGCGGGTGAAGGTGGTGATGGCGTTCCTGATCCTGGCGGCGATGTTGAAGTATCTTTCCAACGTCGATTCGGTTCTGCAATTGAATCTGCTGACGCGCGAGCGTTTTCTGGCGGGCTGGATGATCTTGTTCGCCGCCCCGGCGGCCTACTTGCTGGGATGGCTTCGTTTGGAAGGCATCAAGGCGGAGCAGGACGTGACGATTCCGCGGCTGCTGCTCGGCCTATTTCTGCTCGCGTTTGCGCTGAGCCTATGGCCGGGAATGTCGGGCGCATCGCTGGGCGATCTCGATGCCTACGTGCCGTTGGCGACGAAGTCGGTGGGCGGGGCGACGGGTGGGTACGCCGCGCTGCCGTGGAAGAAGAACGACTTGGCGGGGGCTCTGGCGCAGGCGAAGGCCGAGGGCAAGCAGGTGTTCGTGAATTTCACGGGCTACGCCTGCACGAATTGCCATTGGATGAAAGCGAACATGTTCCCGCGGCCGGAGATCGCGGCGGCGCTGGGGAAGTACATCCTGGTGGAACTCTACACGGACGGAACCGACGCGGCCTCGGAGCAGAATCAGAAGGTGCAGGAGTCGCGCTTCGCGACCGTCGCTATCCCTTACTACGTCATCCTCGACGCTGACGAGAAGACCGTCCGGGGCTTTCCCGGATTGACGAAGGACCCTCAAGAATTCCTCAAATTTCTCGTTCCATGAAACTAACTTTCGCTCTTCTCTTCGCCGCCGCGGCTTACGCGCAGGCTCCTATTCGTGGATTTTCGGAAGCCGGATTGGCCAAGCAACGGGCGCTGGAAGCCCAACTGCTGGCCTTCCCGGATCCGGCGCGGATCGAAGCGCATATGAAAGCGATGGCCTCCGAACCGCACCATGCGGGTTCGCCGGCTTCGCGGAAAGTGGCTGAGTACGCGTTGAAAGAGTTCCGGGCGGCGGGTCTGGAAGCCAAGATCGAGACGTTTGAGGCGCTGCTGCCCTATCCGAAGGAACGAGCGCTTTCGCTGGGTAAGTTCAAGGCGCGGTTGTCGGAGCCTAACTTTGCGGAAGATCCGGATTCGACCGATAAGAACCAGTTGCCGACTTACAACGCTTACTCGGCCGACGGTGATATTACAGCTCCGCTCGTGTATGTGAACTACGGGGTTCCGGAAGACTATGAGTACCTGAAGAAGCAAGGGATCGACGTCCGGGGCAAGATCGTGATCGCGCGCTATGGACAGTCCTGGCGGGGCGTGAAGCCGAAAGTGGCGGCGGAAAATGGTGCCGTGGCGTGCCTGATTTACTCCGACCCGAAAGAGGATGGTTACTTCCGGGGAGACGCCTATCCGGCCGGAGCCTATCGCTGCGAATACGGGGTGCAGCGGGGCAGCGTGATGGATATGTCGCTGTATGTCGGCGACCCTCTATCTCCTGGGTTTGCCTCCGAGCCGGGCGGGCAAAAGCGGCTTTCGCTAAAAGAGGCGAAGACGCTCATGTCGATTCCGGTGATGCCGATTTCGTGGGGCGATGCCAAGCCGTTGCTGGAGTCCCTGGGCGGCCTGACCGCGCCGGAAGGTTGGCGGGGAGCGTTGCCGATCACTTACAAGCTGGGGCCGGGCTCGGCTTCGGCCCATTTGAAACTCACGCACGATTGGGGCACACGGCCGGTCCATAACGTGATTGCGACCATTCGGGGGAGCGTTTATCCGGACCAGTGGGTGCTGTACGGCAACCATCACGACGCCTGGGTGAATGGCGCAAATGATCCGATTTCCGGTGCGTCGGCGGTCCTGGAGACGGCGCGGGCGTTCGGCGAGATGTATAAGAAAGGCTGGCGGCCGCAACGGACGATGGTGTTTGCGTTATGGGATGCCGAAGAGTTTGGCTTGGTGGGTTCCACGGAGTGGGTGGAGAAGCATTTGCCCGAGTTGCAGGAAAAGGCGGTGGCCTACTTTAACAGCGACTCCAATGGGAAGGGCGTTTTAGGGTTGGGGGCGACGCCGGCTCTGAACCTTTTTCTCGAGCAGGTGGCTCGCGATGTGAAGGATCCGGTGACGAATGAGAGCGTGTTGTCGTTAATGTTGAAGATTCAGAAACCCTTCCAGCCGGGGCCGCTAGGGTCGGGGTCGGACTATGTTGGCTTCGTCCACCACGGGGGCATTGCCGGGGTGAACTTCGGCTTCTCGAGCGCGGCTTCTGGTGGGGGAGGAGTCTACCATTCGATTTTCGATTCGTTCGCCTGGTATAAGCGGTTTTCGGATGGCGAGTTTGTGTATGGCAAGGCGCTGTCGCAGGTGGCGGCGTTATCGGTAGTCCGGATGAGCGAAGCGCCCATCGTGCCGTTCGAGTTTACGCGTGCGGCGGCGACCATTGCGCAGTATTGGACCGAGGTGGAGAAGTTGGCGGCAGACCGGAAGGTGGCGTTGCCGGACTTACGGCCGAACCTGGCCCGTCTCGACGCTGCGGCCAGGCAGTTTGAGGTCGACTACGCCGGGGCGAAGGGCGGGGCGCGGGAGGTTTACCTAACCGAGCGTGCGTTGCTGCTGCCCGAGGGGTTGCCGGGGCGTCCCTGGTACAAGGGCGCGGTGTCTGCGCCGGGGCAATATACGGGGTACGGCGCGAAGACGATCGCCGGGGTCCGGGAGAGTTTGGAACTGAATCAGACAGCGCAGGCGGTCGACCAGGCGAAGGTGTTCGCCCTGGTACTCGATCGGTACGCCGCCGCCATCGCGACGGCGGGGCAGCGGCTTCCTCGTTAACCGAGGAGCGCGGCGATAGCGTCGGGATCGTTCGGGACGACGGTGGGGGCGTTCCCGAAGGTCGACCGGAGCAGGTGGCCGTGGGGGTCTTTCAGCGCACCGGTATGGTACTGATAGATGTAATCCGGGTCCTTGAGGACATTGCCGGTGAGGACGGCCACGACATCGGCATCAGCCCGCATGGTTCCGGCGGCGACTAATTTTTTGATGCCGGCTATAGTGGCGGCGCTGGCGGGTTCGCAGCCAATGCCGCAGGCACCAATGACAGCTTTCGCGTCCGCAATTTCCTGTTCCGTCGCTCGTTCGACAACGCCGTGGGAAGTTATGATCTCGAGTAAGGCTTTGGGGTAACTTACAGGGTCGCCGATTTTGATCGCGGTGGCGAGAGTATCGGGCTTCTTGACGGTAGGGAACTCCGATTTATCGTCCTGACGGACGTAGTCATAAAACGGAGCGCTGCCGGCAGCCTGGACGACGGCAAGGCGAGGAAGTTTGTCGATGAGACCGAGGTCGAGCAGTTCGCGGAGAGCCTTGCCGAACGCGCTTACGTTGCCCAGGTTGCCGCCAGGGAGGACGATCCAATCCGGCACCTTCCAATCGCGTTGATCCAGCATTTCGATGACGATCGACTTTTGGCCTTCGATGCGAAACGGGTTCACCGAGT
>JBKJLJ010000752.1:0-7766 GCA_046597015.1 Bryobacteraceae bacterium | reverse complement strand
AAGGGTATGTCGGGGCGTAGCGCAGCCTGGTAGCGCATCTGCTTTGGGAGCAGAGGGTCGCGAGTTCGAATCCCGCCGCCCCGACCAACCTTACCTTTTGGCCACCGTACCCCCTTGCCTCTGACCTCCTAGAGGCATACTATCCATCGGCCCACTCGCCGAAGCGACGGGAACTATGTAAAGGATATGTTGAACCTATGGACGACACACGCAGCCTAGTCACGCCCGTGCTTCGTCATCGCCGCCGCCCCGGATAACCAGACTCGGCGTCGGGTTTGGGGGAACAGCCCGGCCACACCACCAGGTCCATTCCTGCCGCCACTGCCATCACCCACTGCATCTTCGTGCTCATACGAAGCCCTCACCTACCAGCTCCAAAGGATAGGTAGCGTCGCAACACTCCTATGCTGAACGGTATCATAGGTGTTAGTGGTACTTCGTCCCGGCCGCACGCTGGTCCCTTGTCTGTTGGTGGCCCTTTGGGGAACCGCTATGATTCCTTGCGTCGCCGGCCAGACCCTCGCAGAAGCTCCCTACGAAGGCCGTCGCATCGCCAGCATTAGCTACGCGCCCGAAGCCCAGCCCTACACCCGCACTAACCTCGAACGGCTCAACCCCGTCAAGCCCGGAGACCTGTTCTCCATCGACGCCATCTCCCGCTCCATCGAAGCCCTTTTCGATACCGGTCGCTACGACGACGTCTCCGTCGATGCCGTCCTCTCACCTGCTGGCGAAGTCAACGTTACCTACCGCACCATATCCGCCTGGTTCGTCGGGGGCGTCTCGATCGCCGGGGCCGCCGACCCACCCTCGGATGGCCAACTCATCACCGCCACCAAGCTCGAACTCGGCCAGGCCTTCACCGAGGACTATCTTATCGAAGCCTCACAGAGTGTCCTCAACTCCCTCCGCTCCAATGGCCTCTACCGCGCCTCCGTCGAGCCCCGCTTCAGCTACGATCCCATTACCCAGCAGGTACAAATTAAGTTCCAAATCGACTCCGGCAAGCGGGCCCGATTCTCGACTCCCATCATCCGTGGCGACGCCAAGCGCTCTGCGGCCAGCCTCATTCGAACCACCCACTGGCAGCGGGCCTGGGGCCTCATCAGCGCCAAGCACCTCACCGAGCAACGCCTCTCGAACGGCCTCGAACGCATCCGCTTCAGCTTCCAGAAGAACGACTTTCTGATGGCCCGCGTCAAGCTCGATGAACTTCGCTACATCCCCGAAACCAATCTCGTCGTCCCCACCATCTCCGTCCAGGCCGGCCCGCGCATCCAAATCAAGGCCGTCGGCGCCAAGCTCTCCGCCGGCAAACTCCGCCAACTCGTTCCCATCTATCAGGAACGCGCCGTCGACCGGGATCTCCTCGTCGAAGGCAACCGCAACATCGAAAAATTCCTCCAAGCGCAAGGCTACTTCGACGCCACCGTCGAGTTCGACAACCCCGATAACCCCACCGACGCCGAACAAGTCATCGAGTACACGATCGACCGTGGCGTCCGATACAAACTCGTCCACCTCGAAGTCTCCGGCAACCAATACTTTAACGACCCCACGATCCTTGAACGCATGGTCGTCCGGCCCGCCACCCTCGTCCGTTACCGCAACGGCCGCTTCTCCGACGATCTCCTCCGCAAAGACGTCGACTCGATCGAAGCCCTCTACCGTTCGAACGGCTTCCGCGACGTCCGGGTCTCCTCCCGGGTCGAAAAAGATTACCAAGGCCGCCCCGGCGAAGTCGGCGTCTTCATCGACGTCGACGAAGGTACGCAATGGTTCGTCGCGTCCATTGAACTCTCCGGAGTCAACCCCAAGGACCTCGAGTACGCCCAAGGCTCCCTCCAAACCATCGAAGGCCAACCTTACGCAGACGCTCACATCGCCGCCGACCGCGACTTCCTTCTCAATTTCTATTTCAACAGCGGCTTCCCCGATGCCAGCTTCGACTTCACGGTCAAACCGGCCGACCAACCCAACCAGGTCCACGTCCGCTACTCCATCGTCGAAGGCCGTCGGAACTTTGTCCGCCGCATCCTCGTCAGTGGCTACCGTACCACTCGCCCCCGGCTCATTTACGACCGTATCCCGATCCAGTCCGGCGACCCTCTCTCCCAAAGCGCCATCGTCGAAGCCCAGCGCCGCCTCTACGAACTCGGTATCTTCGCCAAGGTCGATATCGCTCTCCAAAATCCAGAGGGCCGCGAGCGCGACAAGTACGTCCTTTACCGTCTCGAAGAGGCCAGCCGGTACTCCTACACCGTTGGTTTTGGCGCTCAACTGGCCCGCATCGGCGGCGGCAACACCACCCTTGCCGCTCCTGCCGGTGCCCCCGGTTTTAGCCCCCGCGTCTCGTTCGGCGTCAGCCGCGCCAACTTCCTTGGCGTCGGCCATACCCTCGGCTTCCGCAGCCAAGTCTCCAACTTTCAGCAGCGCGTTGCCGTATCCTATTTCGCCCCCCAGTTCACTGGCAACGACCGGCTCAACCTCAATCTAACCAGCCTCTTCGATAAGTCGCGCGATGTCCGGACCTTCGCCACCCAGCGCTTTGAAAACTCGATCCAACTCGGCCAGCGCGTCTCGCGCTCCACCAGCATTCAATACCGCTACGTCTTCCGCCAAGTCAAGATCGACGACAAGACCCTCAACATCGACCCCGCCCTCATCCCTGTCTTCTCCGTCCCCGTCCGCATCGGCATGTTCTCCAGCTCCTTCATCCGCGACCGCCGTGACGACCCCGTCGACTCCCGCAAAGGCATTTTCACCACCCTCGACTCCGGACTCGCCCACGGGGCCTTCGGCTCCCGATCGGACTTCGCCCGCCTTCTCATCCGTAACTCCGTCTACCGTCGCCTCAAACGAGACCTCGTCCTCGCGCAATCTCTCACCATCGGCAGCATCTACTCGTTCGGGCGCATCACGGGCGATGCCGGCGTCCCGCTTCCGGAACGCTTCTTCGCCGGTGGAGGCACCTCCAATCGAGCCTTCCCCGATAACCAGGCCGGCTCGCGAGACCTCGCTACCGGGTTCCCCGTCGGCGGCAAAGCCCTGATCAACCAAAGCCTGGAACTCCGCTTTCCGCTGCTCGGCGACACTCTCGGCGGCGTCATCTTCCACGACGCCGGCAATGTCTACTCCAGCCTCAACAAGATCTCCGTCCGTTACAAGCAGCGGAACATCACCGACTTCGACTACATGGTCCACGCCCTCGGCTTTGGCGTTCGCTATAAAACCCCCGTCGGACCCGTCCGCCTCGACCTCGCCTACGGTCTCAACACGCCCAGCTTTTTCGGCTACGAAGGTACCCGCGATCAACTGATTCAGGGGGGCGGTCGCCGCGTCATCCAACGCATCAACCATTTCCAGTTCCATTTCTCCCTGGGGCAGACGTTTTGATGACCAAACGGCTTCTATCTCTACTCCTCCTCGCCGTCGGCGCTCATGCCGAAATCGTCGACCGCATCGTCGCCACCGTCGGCCGAAAGGTCATTACCGCCTCCACCGTCCGCCAGCAACTTCGCATTGCTGCTCTCCTTGATGGCACCCCTGTTAATGAATCCGCCGCCGGCTACGAGGCCATGCGGAACCGCCTCATTGACCGCCTCCTCATCATCGAAGAGATGCGCGTGAGCCGCTACTCCATCCCGGAGGCAGCCGAGGTCAAGCCCGCCTTCGACGCCGAAGTCGCCCAAGCCGGCGGACCTGCCGCCTGGGACGCCCTCCTCACGCGCTATCGGCTCACCCCCGCTCACGTCAGCCTTAGCCTTCGCTACCAGGCGGCCATCGTTCGTTTCACCGCCTATCGCTTCCGGCCCGCCGTCCAGATCACGACCGCTCAGGTTCAGGCCTACTACGACCAACGCCTGCCCGCCGCCGCGCCGAAGCCTCCCCTCGAAGAGGTCCGCGACCAGATCGAGCAAGTCCTCCGCCTCGAACAGATCAACACTCTGCTCAACCGCTGGCTCAGCGAAATCCGGCAGCAAACCCACATCGAAACCTACGAGGCACCTACCCCATGAGGCCCTGGCGCCGACGGCTACTCCGTTCTCTCTCTGCCTTCGTGCTGCTGGCCACTGGCCTCTTCGTGGCTGGCTACTTCGTCTTCCACTCAGAATGGCTCCGGGAGCAGATTCGTCTCCGCGCCCTCCGGGAAATCACCACCGCCACCGGTGGCCGCCCCGAAATCGGGCGCTTCGATTTCGACCCCCAAACGTGGCTGGTCACCCTCGATAACCTCGTCCTCCATGGCACCGAACCGCCCACCGCCTTGCCGCTGTTCCGTGCCCCCCGCGTCACCCTCGGCCTCAAGATCCTTTCGTTCCTCAATCGCAAGGTCGACCTCAAATCCATCACCATCGAAAGCCCGGAGGTCAACCTTCTCCGCCGCCCCGACGGATCGACGAACCTTCCTTCGCCCGCCCGCTCAACTCGCCGGCAGGGTCCCCCGCTCTCGGAAATCCTCAAGCTCGCCGTCGACGAATTTACCGTTCGCAACGGCACTTTCCTCTACGAACAAAAGCACAACTCCTTCGCCTTCGCTGGCCGCGAACTCGAAGCCAACTTCACCTACTCCATCGGCGACCTCCGTTACGACGGCGCCCTCCGCTCCCGGAATTTTTCGGTCAACCTACCCCACCAACTGCACTTCGCCGGTGACTTCGCCACCGAACTCAGCCTTTACGAAAACAGTGTCACCATCGCCAAGCTCCGCGTCGATTCCGGCCGCAACTCCGTCGAAGGCTTCGGCGCCATCCTGAATCTCGCCGACCCCCAGGTCAACCTGAAGCTTTCGACCCGCTCCGACCTCGCCGAAACGAAGCTCGGCTCAGGACCTATCGCCACCAACGGCACCTTCACTTATAGCGCTGCCGAGAACTATCGCTACGAGGGGCAAGTCTCCGGAAACGGCCTGCAAACCAAGCTCCTCAGCGGCGTCGGCATCCGCTCGCTCGTCCTCGTGACCCCCGCCGGTGCCCGGCTCACTCGCGTCGAACTCACCTCCCCGGAAGGCCGCTTCACCGGTGACGTGAGCCTCCCCTTGTTCCAGTCGATTGAAGCCAAGGGTAGTGTCTCTGACCTCTCCCTCGCCGCCGTCGTCAGCCGTCTCGATCTGGCGCCCTTGCCCTACAGCGGCGCGATCTCCGGCCCCGTAGAACTCTCCGGCCCGCTCGCTGGCCCCTATAGCGCTCGTGCCGATGTCGCCATCGTGCCCGGCTCCACCGGCATTCCCGTCGAAGGCTCCGTGCATATCCGATACGACCAGGGCAAGAATCTGCTCGACTTCGCCGACTCCGTCGTCTCAACGCCGAACACGCGCGTCACGGCCTCCGGCACGCTCAACCAAACGATCCGCGTCAAGGCCTCCACCACCCGCCTCGCCGACCTGCCCATCAAGGATCTCCCCATCACGCTGCAAGAAGGCGGCGAAATCCTGTTTGAGGGCACCGTCACCGGCGACGTGCACAGCCCCCAACTCGCCGGAAGTCTCCGGGCCGGCCAAGTTCAATACGACCAGTACCTCGTCGACTCCCTCGCCTCCACCGTCGTCGTCTCGCCCACTCGCCTCGACTTCTCCGGCCTCACCGCGCTGGTGGAAAAAGCGCAGGTCGAAGGCTCCGGCTCGGTGCTCCTTGCCGACTGGAAGCCCCTCCCCACGGCACCCCTCACCGCCCGGCTCACCGCCCGCAACGTCAATTTCAAACTCATCCCCGCCGCCCTGCCCGCCGTGGGCTTCCTCAACGGCACCGCTGTCATCAGCGGCACCCTGAACGCCCCCGATATCGCCGCCACCCTCGACGCTCCCAAACCGATCATCCGCGAGGAGGTCTTCGACTATCTCCGCGCCACCGTTCGCTTCCGCGCCCCGGAACTCACCGTCTCTACGTTCGAAGTCGCCCGCGGCGCGGCACGCCTCAGTGGCTCCGGACGCGCCACCGAAAACGGCCCTTTCGCCGCCACCGTCAATCTCGCCGGAGTCAGCATCGCGGAATGGAAGGATATCCGTGCCCTCCGGCCCGATCTCACGGGCCAACTGCGCGGCGTCGCCGAATTCGCCGGCATCCTGAAAGGACGCGAGCCACAGCTCACCTCTCTCAACCTTGACGCCACCCTCCGCGATCTCGCTCTCGCCAAGAAGCCGCTGGGAGATATCACGGTGCAAGGCAAAACGAAGGACCGTAACTTCGCCTTCACCGCCAACGGGAAGCTCCGCGAGACGCCGTTCCAAACCACCGGCACCTATCGCCTCGAACCCGGCTATCCCGGCTCCGCCACCTTCAGCCTCGGCACTCTACCGCTAAGCGTGTGGAACGATTTCCAAACCGTCCCCCTCCCCTTCGTCGGTGTCCTCTCTGCCAGCGGTAAACTCCGCGGCCCCGCCCTCGACCCCGACAAATGGCAGGGCGAATTGACCATCCCCCAACTCGCCCTCCGCCCTGCTCGAGCCCAACGCATCACCCGCACCGCCAACGCCCAGGATTTCGAACTCCGCAACGACGGGCCCCTGGAATTCACCGCCGACCTCGGCGTCATCACCGTCAAGCGCGCCCGCTTTCTCGCCAAGGACACTAACCTCGCCGCCACCGGAACCTTCTCCCTCACCGCGAAACGCCCGTGGGACCTTCGCGTGAACGGTGCGCTGAATCTTGCCGGCTTGAAAACGTTCAGTCCCGAGATTATTGCCGGGGGCGTCGCCACGCTCGAAGCCAATATCCGCGGTGCGCTCGACGATCCACAGCTGTTCGGCCGGCTCGATCTGAAAGACGCATCGCTGTTCATCGAAGACGTTCCCACCGGGCTCGACAAAGTTAACGGCCGCGTCCTTTTTGACCGACGTCGCGCCACTATTGATAGCAAGCTCACCGCCCAGTCCGGCGGCGGTGACCTCTCCCTTTCCGGCTTCATCGAATTCGGCGAGGCGGAAACTTTCTACCGGCTCCAGGCTAACGCCAACGGCGTTCGCATCCGCTATCCCGAAGGCCTCTCCACCGTCGCCGATGGCTCCATCAGCCTCACCGGCTCTCCCGAGCAGAGCTTGCTCGCCGGCAACGTTACCATCCAGCGCTCCGGCTTCCAAGCCCGCACCGACCTCGGCTCGCTTCTCTCCGATGCCTCCCGCAGCCAGCAGGACACCACTTCCTCGAACGAGTTCCTGAACAACATGCAACTCGACATCCGAGTTAGGACCGCTCCCAACACGAAGTTCACCACCTCGCTGACCAGCGACGTACAAGCCGACGCCAGCATCAACGTTCGCGGCTCCGCTGTCCGCCCCGTCGTCCAAGGACGCATCGCTGTCAACCAGGGCGAAGTCAACTTCTTCGGCAGCAAGTACACCATCAAACGCGGCGAGATCAGCTTCTACAACACCAGCAAGATCGAGCCCATCCTCGACATGGACTTCGAAACCCGCATCCGTGCGGTCACCGTCGGCATCAACTTCAGCGGACCCGTCAACAAGCTCAACGTCTCCTATCGCAGCGACCCGCCGCTGGCCCCCAGCGAAATCATCGCCCTGCTCACCGTCGGTCGCAGTCCTGACTCCGCCTCCTACACAAGCCCTGGCTCCCAGAGCAGCAACCTGTTCCAGACCGGTGCCAATACGCTTCTCGGCAACGCCATCGCGGCCCCCATCTCGAGTCAGCTCCAGCGCTTCTTCGGCGTCAGCCGCATCAAAATCGATCCCCTCATTTCCGGCCTCGAGGGCACGCCCCAAGCCCGCATAACCGTCGAACAGCAGGTCTCGAAGGACATCACCATGACCTTCG
>JBKJLJ010000645.1:0-2956 GCA_046597015.1 Bryobacteraceae bacterium | reverse complement strand
GTTCAACGCGGAAGTTTTGGATTTTGGGCTTGGATTTGGGGTCGACGAGAGCGAGTTGGAGGGATTTTTCGGCGATTTCGAGGTAGGTTTCGAGGAGGAGGGGGGAGAGCTGGAGGGTTTCTTTATTGTTGACGAAGCCGTCGGCGGAGATGGCGTCAGGGGGGAGGATTTCGGTCAGGTCGTCGTCGAGTTTAAGGAGGTCGCGGAGGGTGTTGCGATATTGAGCGACGGTGAGACGGCGGACGATGCCGTTTTTGGGAGCGGGGCGGGAGCGAGCGGCTTCAAGGGATTGGTTGATCCACGTGACGATGCGATGGCGGTCTTCGGCCGAGGGCTGGGGGAGGCCTTTGGGGGGCATGGAGCCTTCCTCGACGCGATGGCGGATGGATTCCCAGAGGCGGACGTGCTGATCTTCGAGGTTGGGGCCGAGTTGGTCGACGCGGACGCCGGCAGTGCTGTTATCGACGTTATGGCACTTGACGCAGTTTTGTTCGAGGAAGGGTTTGACGGATTGGTCGAAGCCGGAGGAGGTGGACTGGGCGGTGAGCCACGTGATGGTTAAGACAGAGAGAAAGGCGATCGCAAGCTTGTTTCGGGTCATTTTTTCCAGGCAGCCGGAGGTTCTCGTTCGGTTGTAACCAGGATACCAACGGCTGCGGGTTTTAGCGGAGGGGCTGATAGCGCTATACTCAGTGGATGTTGACGCCCACAGAGAAGATTTGGTGTAACGGCAAGTTCATCAATTGGGACGACGCGAAGATCCATGTATTGAGTCACGTCGTCAGCTACGGCAGCTCGGTTTTTGAAGGAATCCGCTGCTATGATACGCCCGCTGGTCCGCAGGTGTTCCGGCTTCGGGACCATATGCGCCGGCTTATGGACTCGGCGAAGATTTACCGGATGGACAAGATCGATTTTTCGATCGACCAGATGTGCGAGGCTGTCGTCGAGCTTATTCGCGTCAACAAGTTGGAGGCCTGCTACGTGCGGCCGATCCTGCTGCGGGGTTATAAAGAGCTTGGGGTTTTAGGAATCAACAACCCAAACGACCTGTACCTGGCGTGCTGGGAGTGGGGCAAGTATTTAGGCGAAGAGGCGTTGGCTTCTGGCGTAGACGTTTGCATTTCGAGCTGGAACCGGATTGCGCCGAATACGTTGCCGGCATTGGCCAAGGCCGGGGCGAACTACATGAACTCGCAGTTGATTCGGATGGAGGCGCACTTCAACGGGTTTGCCGAGGGGATTGCGCTCGACACGAACGGATACATTTCGGAAGGGTCGGGTGAGAACATCTTCGTCGTCCGGGACGGGAAGATTGCGACGCCTCCGCTGGGCAATAGCGCGCTGCCGGGGATTACGCGGGCGACAATCATTTTGCTGGCGAAGCGGATGGGGCTGGAGATCGTGGAATCGATGATTCCGCGGGAATCGTTGTACATCGCCGATGAGGTGTTCTTCACGGGGACGGCGGCGGAAGTGAGCCCGATTCGTTCGGTGGATCGGATTACGATTGGCTGCGGAAGCCGGGGCCCGATTACTGAGAAGTTGCAGAAGGAGTTCTTCAGCGTGATTGCGGGAACGACGCCGGATACCGAAGGTTGGTTGACGCCGGTTCGCAAGTAGCAACGGGCGGGCAAACGAAAAGGGCGTCTGGAAAACCAGACGCCCTTTTTGCTTCTTGGGAGGTGTTCCGCGGGCGATTCGCTCCGGCCACCTCCCCCGAGATTAGCCTCGTGCGACGCGCCCACGGTACTTTTCTGTTGTACCAAGAGTTGCGATTGGATGCTAGCGAAAAATGAAATTGGTCCACAGCTTTTTATGGCTGTAGAATCAAAGGGTTAGGGGCCAACTCTTGTTAAGATACTGTGCATAAAACAAAACAGGAAGGAATTGTTTTAACCTTATGAAGATAATTGGCATCGATGCGGTCCGCGGCGAGCGGGTAATCGTGGAGTTTGGAAGCGTGATTCAAGGGGTGACGGAGCTGATCGATTTGATCAGCGGGGAGCCGGATTACGTGGCGCCGGGGTTCATTGATTTGCAAGTGAACGGGTACGCAGGGGTGGACTACAACTCGCCGATGACTCCGCACGAGGAGATTGCACGGAGCCTGCGGGTCCAGTTTGCTTGTGGGACGACGCGGTTGCTGCCGACGGTGATTACGGGGACGTATGAGGGGATGCGGGGCTCGCTGAGGAACCTTTACGAGGCGAAGCAGGCAATTCCGGAGGGGGTGGCAATCGAGGGGTTCCATGTGGAAGGGCCGCATATCTCGGCCGAAGACGGGCCTCGGGGGGCCCATCCGCAGCAGTGCGTGCGGAAGCCTGACGTGGACGAATACAAGGGCTGGCAACAAGTTACGGATGGTTTAGTGAAGTTGGTCACCATCTCTCCGGAGTGGCCGGAGGCACCGGCGTATATCGAGGCTTTGGTGCGGGACGGGGTGGTGGTGGCGATTGGGCATACGGGGGCGAATCGGGAACAGATTCAGGCGGCGGTGTCTGCAGGGGCGACGCTGTCGACGCATTTGGGGAACGGAGCGCACAGCTTACTGAGCCGGCATCCCAACTATTTGTGGGAGCAGATGGCGGAGGACCGGTTGGCGGCGGACTTCATCGTGGACGGGATCCACATTGGGGAGGCGTTTCTGAAGGTTGCGTTGCGGGCGAAGGGGATTGAACGTTCGATTTTGGTGACGGACGCGAGCGCGCCGGCGGGGGCGGCACCGGGACGGTACAAGTTGGCGGATCAGGAAGTGGATTTGACGGAGGATGATCGGGTGGTGTTGGCGGGGCAGACTCGGTTAGCGGGGAGCGCGTTGAAGATGCATAAGGCGCTGGAGAACGTAATGCGGATGGCGGGGGTGAGTTTGGCGGAGGCGGTAACGATGGCGACGCGGAACGCGGCGCGGGTGGGGCGAATCAGCGGACGGATGCGGGGGCTCGTGACCGGGGAG
>JBKJLJ010000429.1:0-3493 GCA_046597015.1 Bryobacteraceae bacterium | reverse complement strand
TGGGGAGAGGCGAGGTAGGTATCGACGAGGCGTTCGTAAGCGTCGGGCCGGGGGTCGGCGAGGAAGGCGGCGACCTCGTCGGGGGTGGGGGGGAGGCCGATGAGATCGAGCTTGAGGCGACGGATGAGTTGCGATTTCGTGGCCCGGGGGGCGGGCGATAGGCCGTCGGCTTTGAGGCGGGCGAGGACGAACGAATCGACGGAGCCGGCGGGGCGCTGGATGGGTTGGAAGGCCCAGTGGGAGGCGCCTCGGCGTTTAGCGGCGACGCGATTGCTCTTAGGCCAGACGGCCCCGGAGTTGATCCAGGCTTGCAGGCGGGCGACTTCGTCGTTGGAGAGTCGGGGCCCGGTGGGCGGCATGACGATGGCGGACTTATCGCTGAGGACACGGCGGATGATTTCCGATTCGGTGGCGCGGCCAGGCAGGATGACGGGTCCGCTGTAGCCCCCTTTCAGAGCGGCTTCGCCATCGTCGAACCGGAGACCGTTGGTTTGAACGGCGGGGCCGTGGCAACCGAGGCAGGACCGCTTGAGAATGGGCTCGACATCTTTGGCGAAATCGATGGACGATTGGGCCATCGCTCCAACGGCGACGGACAGGGACAAGAGCAGCCTGCGCATGCCCCTATTCTATTACCCTGGCTTGTGCCAAAATGCAGGGCATGAATCCTTCGTATCAACAACCGCCGATGCCGCCGCCGATCCCGACGAAATCCGGGGTGCCCGTGTGGGTCTGGATCCTTGTTGGGTTGCTCCGGTTGTTCATGCTGGCGGCGGTCGCCGTGGTGGCAACCGGTGTATTCGTCGCTAAGCAGGCGGCGAGTAATCCCGTGGCGATGATGGCCAAGATTGCCGCGATGGCAAACCCGAATATTGAGGTGCTGAGCGTTGATGAGGCGAGCGGCAAGGTGACGATCAAGGACAAAGAGTCCGGGAAGACCGTGACGGTTTCTCTGGACGATTTGAAGCAGGGAAAGCTGGAGATAAGCGGCGAGGACGGGAAGATTCAAGTGGGGGCGAATGTGGATGCGAAGATTCCGCAATGGGTGCCGATCTATCCCGGGGCGAAGCAACAAAACGTGATGAGTTCGCAGACGGCGGAGGCGGATGGCGGGACGATCATGCTGGAAGTGAAAGAGGAGTTCGGCAAGGTGAAGGGTTGGTATGAGGAGCAGATTAAGGCCGGCGGGTTCGAATCGAAAATGATGACCTCGACGGCGGGATCGGAGGGGCCCGGGGCCATGCTCATTGCGAGCAAGAACGACGAAAAGCAGACTCTGCACATCATTGTGAACACAGAACCGGAGTTTACGCGGGCGACGATCACGTTCGGCTCGAAGAAGTAGGGAATTATTTCGAGCGCTTGAGCGAGCGCTTGAGCGCTTGAGATTGCATACAGTCTGTGATACTGTTCCTCGCACGGGGCGAGCTTCCGCTCTCCGTCAATAAACGAGGTTTCATGAAACTCTTCTGCGTTCGAACTGCCTTAGCCATGGCGCTACTGAGCAGTCTATGGAGTACCAGCGCCGCGGCTCAAACCGTGGCGGGGACGATTTCGGGTTTGGTCACGGACGCCTCCGGGGCTGCCGTGGCGGGTGCCAGCATCGTGGCGACTGACCTTGATCGCAATGTGAATCTGCGGTCGACGTCGAATGAGGCCGGGTTCTACCTGGTTGCGCCGGTGCCGCCCGGGCGTTACAAGGTGCGTGCCGAAAAGGCTGGCTTTCGGAGCTTCCTGGTGGAATCGTTGCCAATTGCGACGCAGCAGAAGGCGACGATTGACGTCTCGCTGCAGATTGGAAGTTTGACGGAATCGGTGACGATTTCGAGTGCGGCGCAGGTGATCGATACGACGTCGGCGACGTTGAGCGGGGTGGTGGAGAATAAGCGGATTATCGACCTGCCTTTGAATGGGCGCAACGTTTTCGCTTTGGCGACGTTGACGCCGGGCGTGATGGGCTTCGCGCCCGCCGCCGGAAATGGCGGCGTGGGCGAAGGGTTCGAGTCGATCGGCCGGTTTACGGTGAACGGCGGCCGCGATTCTTCGAACGCGATCATGATGGATGGCGTTCCGGTGACGATGAACGCGAACACGAACAACATGAACGCCAACAGCGCGGTGCCTTCCGTGGAAGGCGTTGAAGAGTTCCGCATTCAGACGAATTCGTACTCGGCTGAGTATGGGCGGTCAGGCGGCGGGGTGCTGACGATTGCGACGAAGTCGGGAACGAACACGTTGCACGGCAGCATGTTCGAATTTTTCCGGAATTCGAAGCTCGATGCGAACAACTGGTTTGCCAACGCGAGTGGGCAAAAGCTGGGTTCGTTTCAACGGAACGAATACGGGGCCAGCCTGGGGGGACCGATTGTAATCCCGAAAGTCTATAACGGAAAGAATAAATCCTTCTTCTTTATGGTGTACGAGGGCCGTCGTCAACTGGCTGCGCGGACGCAGTTTATGACGCTGCCAACGGACGAGCAGCTTGGGGGCGATTTCTCGAAGACGCTGAACAGCGCCGGGCAACTGCGGGCCATCTACGATCCGTTCACGACAGCGGCGGACCCGAACCGGCCGGGACAGTTCTTGCGGACTCCTTTTGCGGGGAACCGGATTCCGGTTTCGCGCTTCGACCCCGTCGCGGCCAACGTGCAAAAGTTCTATGGCCCACGGCCAAACCTGCCTGGGCAGGCGTTTACGAACCAGAACAACTTCTTCTTTCAAGGCAAGGCACCGACGAACGTCGACCGGGCCACGACTAAAGTTGACCACAACTTCAACGATCAGCAACGCATCTTCCTGCGCTACACGATCTTCAACAATCGGAATGCGGCGCCGAAGTATTGGGAAGGGCCGGGTTGCCCGGACGGTGGATGTTTCTCGAACAAAGAGCGGCAGCAAAACGCGGCGCTCGACTATAGCTGGACGATCAGCCCGACGACGCTGTTAAGCGTTCGGTACGGCTTTGCGCGTTCGATCCTGGACCGGGCGAGCGATAACCTCGGGTTTAAGCCTTCGTCTCTCGGACTGCCGAATTCGGTTGAAAAAGGTGCCGATCTGCTGGCTTTCCCGGAGTTCGGGGTGGAGGAGATGATTATGCCCGGACTGCTCCATCACTGGAACTTCCGGTCGGCGAATCAATCCCATACTTTTGTGGGAGCGCTCTCGAAGGTTTATCGAAGCCACACGTTTAAGGCCGGAACCGAGATCCGCGGCAACTACGTGAACCATTCGCAGGCGCCGTGGAACTTGAACTTTACGTTCAACCGTTCGATGACGGCTGGTCCCGACCCACGCGTGGTGAGCGCGGTGGGCGGTTTTGGCTACGCTTCGTTTCTGCTGGGGACGGGTGCTAGCGGCAACGTGGTGAACGGCATCAGGCCGGCGCTGGGGAGCAAGAGCTACGGCTTCTACCTGCAGGACGATTGGAAGGTTTCGCGGAAGCTGACGATCAACATGGGCATTCGCTGGGACTTCGAGTCGGGAGTCACCGAGC
>JBKJLJ010000358.1:0-5491 GCA_046597015.1 Bryobacteraceae bacterium | reverse complement strand
GGGTCACACGGACGCGGCGCGCGAGGATGGCCTTCCTTGGGTTGCCCTCACGATCCGGCTTCAGGAACCACGAGTACACGATGAGGAAACTATTGCGATCCAGGGCGACCAGGTCCGTGTAGGCGCAGGTATCGGCCTCGGGATTGGGGGAGGTGATGGGGAGTAGTTCCCATGGTTTCGTCCAGTCCGTCCCGTCACCATTGGCGCTGAATCGAAGCTGCACGCCGGGCCGGCCGGAGGAGAGTACGAGCACGCCGTTCTCTAAACGAAGAAGACGCGGGAGGACGCCGTTGGGGGCGATGACCTTTGGCTTCGACCACGTCCGGCCAAGGTCCGCCGAGCGGGCTTCATACATCGGACCGACGCCGTGGCCGTCGGTCGTCCGCAGGACCGAGTAGAGAGACCCGTTCCTGAGAACAGTGAAGGCCGGCTCAGCGAAGCCACCTCTTTCGGCGGCCTTGGGGTCCGCCTGGAGGTCCGGCAGGTAGGGGATCTGTCCGCGCATTTTCCAGGTGCGTCCCCGATCCGTTGACCGGAAGGCAGCCGACCCGAATCGATAGGGCGGCTCGGGTGCGATGCGCGGGTAGGTAATGGACACGAGGGAACCATCCAAAGCGCGGCTGATGTCTCCCCACCAGATGCGGGGGAATCGCCCTTCCACGCTGTAACGCATCCCGTTGGGGTCGTCCAGAAGGGAACTCTCCTGCCGCCACTGTCCGCCGGCGAAGCGCTGCAGAAATAGCAGCCGCAGGTCGCGCGGCAGTTGCTGGAGGGGATAGACGGAGTACTCGGCGCGGTACATCGAAAACGTCCCGACCCGCTCGGGTAGCGAAAGGGTTTTGACATCGAGCGCGGGTGGCGTTTCGGTACGAAGCCATTCTCCGCCGCCCAGCGGAAAGCCATAGGCGTCCTTTTGCGCGGGGGCATCCTTGCGCCAGGTCTGGCCGTCGTCTGAGGAGACGAGCACTTCTTTGGGCGAACCGTAGGCGGTGGTAGAATCGGCCTCCACATGCACGAAGGTGATGAGCCTGCCGTCAGCCATCCGGTGCATGACCGGAAACTGGTAGCGCCCCCAGCGGCGTTCGCCGGCCGGGCCTTCGAGGACGAGGGAAGGGGGAAACATTTCCACCTGGACCGGTGCGGCGGAGTCCCGGAGTTGTTCGTAATTTTTGCGTTCGGAATCGACGCAGGCTTGGTCCCGCATGCTCTGGCACAACCGGAGGAGCTGGTAGTGCCCATTGGCATTGGCCGGATCCGCTGCGACGACGTTTTGGAGTAGCTTCCGGCGGTACGGATCTGGAGTGGTGGTAGCCGTGATGCGGGCGAGCACCAGGTTGGCGTCGGGCTGCATCGGGTCAATCTGGAGGGCGGCGCGGAGAAGCGGTTCGGCTTCGCTATCGCGATTGAGCTTGGAGAGCGCGCGGGCGGCTTTTACCCGGTGCTCGGGATTGGCCGGTTCCAGCCGAACGGCCGAGCTGAAGGCGCGTACGGCTTCCTCGAGTGCTCCCATGCTGAGCTGGACGTCGCCGAGGGAGGCCTGAATATCAGCCGCCTCCGGATCCTTTTCGGCAGCCAATGTGAACGCACGGACGGCGTCATCACTCCGGCCGGTGGCGTAGGCCAGGAGCCCGGCTCCCACCAGGCAACGGGCGTTGTCCGGAAAGCGTTTGAATATGCTGGCGGCTTCGGCATGCGAGGTGACGGCGAGTAGGGATAGACCAAGATCGGAGGCGATGGCCGGATTCGGGGATTGCGCGAAGGCGCGGCGCAGAACGATAACGGCGTTGCGGGGATCGCCGAGGAGCCGGTAGTTCGACCCGGCGAGGACCAGGGCATCGACAGCCCGCGGCGGGCCTAGCGCGGAGAGGCTTTCCCGGGCGCGGCCGAGACGGTTCAGCGCCAGCGCATAGTCGAAACGAACGGCGGGGTTGGCCGGGTCCGCGACGAGCATCCGCTGGTAGGCGGGGATCGCGTCTTCGAAGCGCCCCGCACGGACGGCGGCTAAAGCGCGGGTTCCCAACCGTTCAAACTCCGACTGCTGGCCGAATAAGCAAGGAAGAGCACAGAGAAGCAGTCCGGCCGGAAAGAGACGCATGCAGGGTTACCAGTACAACTTTAGGCCGAGTTGTTGAATGCGCGGGCTGCCATTCAGAAAGAAGGATCGGCCGAAGTTGGCGCTGCCGGGGTCGAACTGATTGATGTTGTAGTTGGGATGGTTGAGCGAATTGAACGTCTCCCACCGGAACTCGAAGCTGGCCTGTTCTTTAATCTTCCACTGCTTCATGAGGGCCATGTCCCAGAAGAAAGAACCGGGAGTTTCGAGGAAGTTGATGCCGGCGGAGCCGAGGCGCGGGGGTTGAGCTGGATGGAGCCGGGTGTTCAGCGGATAGTCAAAGGAATCGCGCCGGAACCGGGGTGTATCGCGGCCGTTGCCTCCGAGGAAGAAGCTCGAATCGACGTCGGGGCGGCAGGCGTTGCTGAAGCCGTTGTTGCAGTTGGCGGCCCCGATTCCGGGGGAGTAAGGCAAGCCGGTTTGCAGGGTTGCAATGCCGCTGACGCTGATGCCGCCGATGAGGGCATTCAAGAAACGCGGCATGGAACCGCCGATGAGTTTTCCGTGACCGACGGGAAGCTCCCAACGGTAGCTGGCGACGAAGCGCTGGGTAACGTCGTCGGTAGTTCTTCCAGTTTCCAGTTGGAGATTGCGAGAGTGCATGGGCACGGCCACGTTGCCCTGCGCGGCGCGCGAATTGTTGCCGCCCATCGCTTTGCCGTAGGTGTAGGCGCCGCGAAAACTGAGGCCGGAGGAGAATCGCTTTTCCGCATTTAGGATCAACGCGTTGTAATTCGCCGTGGCTCCGCTGGCGAAACCCAGGACGCGATTCCACTTGGGAAACCGGACGCGACTGGCGAGCGAGGTGGCGGCTGGCCCGTCGGTATCATTGTATTCGTTGACATGTTCCAGGTGCGTCGATTTCGACCCGAGATACTGTCCTTCGAAGACCCAGTTTCGGCCGAGGGTGTGAGAAATGCTCATGCTCCACTGTTGGGTGTAGCCATCGAGCAGTTTGCCTTCGAGGCTGGTGATCACCCCGATGGGGGCCGTGGCAACACTCGCCGTGAGCGGCCGCCCCACGATGCCGTCATACTTCAGGTCGGGTGTCTTCACGTCGGAGGTACGAAGGTCGGCGGTGATCTGGGCGGGGGGCGCGGAGGTGGAGTTCTGCGCCAAATTGTTCCACTGCGCCGAGGAGTAATACCAGCCGTAGCCGCCTCGGACCACGAGGCGGGAGGTGGGCCGGTAGGCGAAGCCGACTCGCGGGGCGAGGTTGTTTTTATCAGGCACCATGAAGGTGTCGCGGTCGAGCAGACCGACGGATAGATCGGGACGGAATTGCTTATAGAAGGGGATGGCTTCGGTGTTTTGCGAGGCATAGAGGAGGCCGCCGGCACCGCCGCCGAGGGTGGGATCAAACTGCGTGGTACGGCCGTCCATTTCGCGGGGCGGGGAGTTGTATTCGTACCGCATGCCGATGTTGAGGGTGAGTTTCGAGGAGACTTTCCAGTCGTCGAGGACATAGAGGGCGTACATGTTGCGACGGAAGCGGGATTCGAGGTTGGGCCGGATCTGCGTCCTGCTGGTGAGCGGGTAGCCAAGGAGGAAGTCGCCGAAGCCGTCTCCGGTGATGTCGCCCGAGAATGTATAGTTGCCGTTGGCGTTGGTCGCGCCAAGAACGTCGGATCCAAGGCGTCGATAGTCGCCGCCGAACTTCCAGTTGTGTTTGCCGTGGATCCAAGTGACCGCGTCGTTGAGCTGTCTGGTTTCGTTCGTGTAGCGGGTAATCTGCGATTCCACGATGTTGCCGATCGTCGTCCTTTGGAAGGCGAACGTAGAAGGCGCACCCGCCAGTTCCCCGTCTTTGTAGGCGAAAGGAATCCCCGCGGCAAACGCAAGTGGATTCCCGGCGTTTTGTCCGGCAAATCGGTTCTCGATGAACGAATAGCCGAAGCGAACTTCGTTGACGAGGGTTGGCGAAAGGGTGCTCGTGAGCGCCGAGGAGAGGCCGCGAATTCTGGGTTGAGCGATACCGCCGCCAAAGATCGGCACCGGCCCCGGATTGAAGCTGTACAGCTTCTGGTCCGCATACCGGACCATGAGGTCCTGTCCGGTCGCCACGCGGTGGTCTCCACGGAGTAGCCAGGTATCGGCGTTGGACTGGCCGGAGAAGTTGTTGAGGTAGTTTTGGGCCCCGCCGGGATTGTTGGGCGACGGGAACCACTGGACGACTTTTGCGCTGATCGGGTCGATGCGGCTGGCGGGAATGGTTCTGTTGGGAAAGGGGGCGCCGCCATTGAAGGGGTCGATGATGGCGTTGAGTCCCGTGAGGTTGCCGCCGCGCTGGCTTTCCGTGGGCACGACGCTGGAACGGAGCGAGGCGGTGCGCTGGCGCACGAGGTCGAAGTTGCCAAAGATGAAGGTTCTATCCTTACCGTTGTAAAGTTTCGGAATGAGGACGGGGCCTCCCGCCGATACGCCAAACTGATTCCGGCGAAGCGCGTTGATCTTTTGGGTCGGGGTGAGGAAGGTGTTGCGGGCATCGAAGATGTCGTTACGGACGAACTCGAAGGCGGTGCCATGGAACTGGTTGGTGCCGGAGCGGGTGACGACGTTGATCACCGCGCCGCCTCCACCGCCGTACTCCGCCGAGTATTGGCCCACCTGAATTTTGAACTCGCGCACGGCATCCACGCTGGGGGCCAAGCCATAGCTGTTGAAGTACGGTTCCCGGTTGTCGGTGCCATCCAACTGATAGCTGTTTTCCGTGGCTGGGGCGCCGGCGACGGACGGTGCCAAACCGCGGGAGGTGCCGGCGAGAGTGGTGTTCTTTGCCGATGAGTTGTTGCCGGTGTTGGTCGCCCCGGACAGAGTAATCAACTCCATAAAATTGCGTCCGTTCAGCGGGATCGATACGATGCTTTTCTCGGTGACGACGGTGCCGATGACGTTACTTTCCGTTTCCACCAGCGGCGGCGCGGCGTCGACGTTCACGGATTCTGTCAACTGGCCGACTTCGATGTTCACGTCAAGACGGGCTTGCTGGGCGACTTCCAGAGTGATGCTGGCGATCACGGATTTCTTGAAGCCGTTCGCCTCGACTTCGATTTGGTAGTTGCCGGGAACGAGCGAGGGGACCGAATAGTTGCCGTACTCGTTCGATACGGTTACCCGTCGAATATTCGTTTCCTTGTTTACGACACGCACATTGGCCCCGGGGACGGCGGCTTGCGAGGGGTCGCGAATGATTCCGGTAAGGGTGGCATTGGCGCTTTGCGCATGGATGCGAACCGTCAACAAGAGCAAGGACGCGATGTATAGACGAATGGGCATAGCAGGGTTATAACAATGAGCGAGAGGATCTGTCAACAGAAAAATGTTTACAGTATACATTTCGCATAAATTTGACAGAACGATGGCAGGCTGTTACCGTTA
>JBKJLJ010000278.1:0-5882 GCA_046597015.1 Bryobacteraceae bacterium | reverse complement strand
GAAGAGAATGCGAACCTACGAAGCGGAATATGAGATTCAGTACCCGATCTCTGCTCAAGTTCCATTTGTCTTCTCGGGCTGTGCGGCAACGACAACCGGCAACCGCTCTCCACTCGCTCCCAGGTCGCCAAGATCGATGAGTGGATATCGATCTGGAGCGGCCTCTTTCTGCGACATTCGGGTTGACGTCCTGATCCAAACCAGCGTTCCCCTTTGAAAGCGCTCCGGTACTGGATTGAAGCCGAGGAAGTCGATGACGGCTTTCACTGAAGAGAAGTCGGGCGTCGCCGAGTTCCCTTCCCTTCCATACACGCTCACCTCCTCCCCATGCTCCCAAAACCTGTTGGAATTTCGCTCTCCGGGACTCACCGGGAGGTACTGGCAGACCAGGCACTCCAGCTTCATACTCGCGTGGCAGTTGATATCTGCACGGATGCCCCTGCGGATTTCACGGGGATCCGACGCGGGAATGCCGGTGTACGCCTGGGATCATCCAACGGTATTTGGCCAAAATCAGTGGCCCGATGCTGGATCGGATCGACCTGCATATTGAGGTTCCGGCGGTCGCCTACAAAGACTTGCGGGCGCCGGATGCGGTGGCCAGTTCCGACCACTACCGGCAACGGGTGGAAGGGGCTCGGGATCGCCAGCAGAGCCGCGGATACTACAACGCCCATATTCCCAGCGCGGATCTCCGTACGCACTGCGCGCTGGACGAAGCGGGCGAGCGAACCTTAGAAATGGCGGTGCGGCGGATGGGGCTGAGCGCGCGGGCGCATGACCGGATTCTGAAGGTAGCGCGCACGATCGCGGACCTGGACGGGAAGGACTCAGTGTCGGCAAAGCATTTGGCGGAGGCGGTGCAGTATCGGAGCCTGGACCGGACTTACTGGAATTGAGGCGAGTAGATGGGGACTCTTGTCTCAGCGTTTAACTCTGGTGCAGGTGCCGTTCCGTTAGAGACCTACCCGGGAGAAAAAGGGGACCGAGAACCTGGGCGGGTTGACCGTTCCATGCAAACCCGCAGGAAGCAAGGCCTACTCCATCGACAAGACCCTTTCATTCCACACGCCCGCCAACGGCTGGTTCGTCAGCCCATCCTCCCAATGGGTCGACCCCTATTTCGATCCCAACGATCTGAAATGCCACGGCCGGGAACTTTTCGGTTAGGATAAGCATCTATCATGCGTCTCCAGGCCGGTCTTTCCCTACTCCTCACTCTGCCCGGCCTGGCCCACGCCCAGCGGATCACCAACGCCAACCGCCAGCCGGAACGCCCCGGAACCTCCATGACCCAACCCGCCCACAATCTCGCCCCGCCCATCGCTCCCAACCAGTTCGTCCGCCGCCAGGGCGGGCTCCTCACTCTTGCCGAAAAACCCTTCCGTTTCCACGGCAATAACGTCTATTTCAACCAGGCCGACATCGTCTACGGCCGCTCTGCCGCCGTCGAAGAAACTCTCGATAAAATGGTGGCTCTCGGCCTCACCGTCGCCCGCTTCAACGGCCACAACGACAACGACCCCGCTCGAGACCCCGCCGCTATCCAACTCTCCCCCGGAGTCTACTCCGAACCCAGCCTTGTCGCGCTGGACCGCTCCATCGCCCTCGCCAAAACCCGCCAAATTCGCGTAATTCTGAAGTTCACCAACAACTGGGAAGCCTACGGCGGCATCCGCCGGTACGTCCAGTGGCACCTCGGCCGCACGCCGTCCAATAGCGAAGCCGCTCTCTTCTACACCGAACCGAAAATCAAAGGTTGGTACCAGGCTTACGTCGCCATGATCCTCAACCGCCGCAACACCATCACCGGCGAACTCTACCGTGACGAACCAGCCATCCTCGCCTGGGAACTCGGCAACGAACTCCGCAACCCCGGCCGCGCGAACGACCTGGTCGCTTGGACCGCTGAAATGGCGGCCTTCATCAAACAGCAGGACACCAATCATCTAATCGCCGACGGCGGCGAAGGCTTCGACGACGCCCCGACGCTCTACGCGGGCCTCTCGAATCGCTACACCGTCGCCGGCTCGGACGGCTGCAGCTACCACCGCCTCGCCCAAATCCCGGAGCTCGACATGTTGAGCTACCACCTCTATCCCACTAACTGGCAAATGAACGACGCCGCCGACGCCACTCTCTACATCCGCCGTCACGAAGAAATCGCTCGCGAAGCCAACAAAGTGGCCTACCTTGGTGAATACGGCAAAATGGGTGCCGACGCCGCTCGGTCCAGGATCCTGCAGTCCTGGCTGACCGCGAGCGCTCACCAGCAAGCCGCCGCCGGCGTCATGCTCTGGCAACTCATCAACGATGGAAAGACCGATGCCGAAGGCTACCAGGTCCACTGCCCCGCCGACTCCGCAACCTGCGACACCCTCCACCAAAACTCGGACCAGATCGCCAACGCCCCCATCGTCGTCAACGCCGCCAGCTACAAGGCCATCAACCTCGCCCCCAATTCATTCGCCACCCTCTTCGGCACCAACCTCGATACCACACCGCTAACCCTGATCGACGCGACAACCAAAGCTCACTCCATTACGCCCTTCTACACCTCCCCGGGCCAGCTCAACTTCCTTATCCCAGAAGCCGCCGCCCCCGGCCCAGCCATCCTCCGCTTGAACACAGCGAGCGCCCCTCTAAACCTGACCCCAGTTGCTCCCGGCATCTTCGCCGCCACGCAAGAGGCGCGCATCATCACCCTCTACGGCACCGGCCTTCGCGCCGCCGGGAATAACGTTTTTGCCACCGCGAACGGCCAGCCTACCCAAATCCTCTACTCTGGCCCCCAACCCGAATTCCCCGGCCTCGACCAGGTCAACCTCCAACTCCCCGCCGATCTCACCGGCGAAATCACCATCCAGTTCACCGCCGCCGACCAACCCGCCAACCCCATTCAAATCGCCATTCCCCAATAACGATTAGATCCGCGGTATCGCCCGGAACCCGGCGGTCGTGGCAGCGGTAACCCGCCGACACTCACTACCGTCTCGTTTTCAATCCCGTCCACCGCGTTGAAAGGTAGGTGGGCGCAACAGGAACTCCCCGAGAGACACGGAGGCGACAGAAAAACATTTATGTTATCCTCACCACACTCGGAGCCCTATGTTGCAGGCATCAGTAATTGGAATCACACTACTCGCATGGAGCATGAGTGGCGCACTGGCTCCTGAGAAAGTGAGTTTCGGCCGCGATATACAGCCGTTGCTTCGAGAGCACTGTGTGGAATGTCACGGATCCTCTCAGCAGATGAGGGGATTACGACTGGATCGGCGCCGGGATGCTTTGCCCAATCGCGTAGGGGCAAATGGAGCGCGCATTGTTCCGGGAGACAGTGCGCGAAGCGTGCTGTTCCAACGGCTCACCGGGACGAACGCCGGTCCGCAGATGCCGCCGGCAGGACAACTCCCAGAGCCGAAGATCAAGTTGATTCAGGCTTGGATCGATCAGGGCGCGGAATGGCCGGATGAACTGTCCGGGGATCGGAGTTCCACTGTGGCAGACGCGACAGTGGAAAGAATGCGAACGATGCTGCGGGAAGGGAAGATCGCTGAGTTCCGGCGTCTGCTGAAGCAGAATCCGGAGTCCGTCCATGCCCGTGGGCAGGACGGGTGGACACCGCTCATGTACGCGGCGCTGTACGGCAATGTGGAAAGCTGCAGGCTGCTTCTGGACGCTGGAGCCGTCGTGAACGCGAGCAACGGGGCGGGCGGGACAGCCCTGATGTACGCGGTAGATGACTTTGCCAAGACGAAACTCTTGCTCGAACGTAAAGCCGATCCGAACCTGCGTTCGGGAGAGGGTCGTACCGCGCTGATGATTGCGGTAGCGATCCCAGGATCTTTTCTGGTCGTGAAGCATCTGCTCGACGGAGGCGCGGATGTCAATCTTTCGCTTCCCGACGGACGTGGTGTGTTGGGCTTGGCCGGGAACTCGTTAGATCCCGAAGTGCTGAAACTCCTGCTGGACCATGACTCGAGTGCGCGGCTCCCACTTTCCCATGTGCTCGCCCTGGATTGCCAGAAATGTTTTGAGGTGATGCTCCAATATGCCAAGCCACGGGATCTCAGCCTGGCGTTGCGGGGCGCAACGGCCCGCGGCAACCTGCAGGTGATCGACCAGCTCCTCGACCGCGGAGTGCAAGCGCCGCCCGATATATTAAGGGAGGCAGCGCTCTCTCCGGTGCCTATTCCAGCGACCACGATTCGTACTTTTCTGACCCGGGGTGCCGATCCGAATTTGAAGACATCCTTCGGGCTGACTACTCTCGAGTTCGCCAGGCGCCAAGGCAATGAAAGCTTAGTCAAGGTCTTGTTGGAGGCCGGGATTCGCGACGAAAACGCGGTGCCGGACAGTCAACAGCCTAGGCCCGCCGCGTCTGTTCGCGCCGCCGTTGAGAGGACCATTCCGCTATTGCAACGGGCCGATGTTGCCTTCCTGAACCGAGCCGGTTGCGTGTCCTGCCATAACAACTCACTTACGGCCATAACTATTGCCGAGGCACGCTCGCGGGGTTTTCGCGTGAACGAAGAGATCGCTGCAAGCCAACTGAAGAGAGTCGCCGCGTTCCTCGAAGACAACATAGAGCGGGGGCTGGAGAACGAAGGCATACCGGGAGGCATCGACACGGTGAGCTATGTGTTACTGGGCATGGCAGCGGAGAAGTATCCGAGCGATGGCATTACGGATGTCTGGGGGCGGTATGCCAGGAACAATCAATCTTCGGATGGCAGATTCAAGTGCCGCACGGTGCGACCGCCGCTGGAGGCGAGCGATTTCCAAGTTACCGCCGCGACGATCCGATCGTTGCTCGTTTATGCGCCCAAAAGCCATCGAACGCAGTATCTGAGTTCGGTAAAACGGGCGGTTCGCTGGCTGGAAAAAGCTGATCCGGCAAGCACGGAGGATCGCGTATTCCACATACTGGGATTGAAATGGGGCCATGGGAGTCGTGACATCATCAGGAAGGCAGCATTCCAACTGCTGAACCTGCAACGCTCCGACGGAGGTTGGGGTCAAATTCCCGCGCTTTCGTCCGATGCATATGCCACCGGTCAGGCCTTGGTGGCATTGCGCGAATCGGGGACGCTACTCCCTGGTGACCCGCAATACCAACGTGGTGTAGGGTACCTCGTTCAGTCCCAGATGGAAGACGGTTCCTGGGTAGTAAAAACACGGTCCCCATCGTTCCAGCCTTACTTTGACAGCGATTTCCCGCACGGTTACAACCAGTTCATCTCGGCTGCGGCGAGCAATTGGGCCGTTATGGCGCTACTGCCGGCAGACGTGATGGACACCGGTCAGTGAATGCTCCGCGGCAGCGACGCCCACACAATGGCGCGCCATTGCCAATCCGACCGTCTCGTCCTTACGCACATTGACTCGCCCTCGACCGCGTCCCATAATCTATGCTGGAGCGAGCAATGCGGAACCGCAGGAATTCGGCCGGCTTGTCCGCCCTTTGGGCGGGTCGTATGTGCTTTTTGGCAGCCACTGCGACTCTCATTGCCGCGCAGGGTCAAATGGCCACGAACGCCGAGTTGGAGAGCAAGTTTGTCAAAACCGCCCGGCCGTTCCTCGCCACGTACTGTCTGAGCTGCCACGGCCAGAGGGAGCCTGTAGCGCAGTTGGACCTGAGCGCGTTTACGACGATGGCCAGCTTGTGGCAGGATGGCCGGCGCGCCAACCAGATTCTGGAGCGCCTGGAAGCCGAGGAGATGCCACCCAAGGGAGCACGGCATCCGCTGCCCGCGCAGCGCCGCGCGGCGCTCGATTGGTTCCACGCGGTCCGGGATTATGAGACCCGGCGGACTGCCGGCGACCCCGGCGTCGTGCTCGCGCGACGCTTGAGCAATGCCGAGTACAACTACACCGTGCGC
>JBKJLJ010000197.1:0-3543 GCA_046597015.1 Bryobacteraceae bacterium | reverse complement strand
GCCGAGTTCGGCCGCAGCCAGGGCGGCGTCTTCAACTACGTCATGAAGTCCGGCACCAACTCGCTCCACGGCAGCGCCTACACCGGCATTCGCAACGAAGCCCTCAATGCCAATACCTTCGCCAACAACGCCCGCGGCGTCGAACGGCCGCAGGACCGCAAGATGAACTGGGCCGGGAGCATCGGCGGCCCCATCGTCATCCCCAAGGTCTACAACGGACGCAACAAAACCTTCTTCTACTTCTCCTACGAACAGTACCGCGAGCGAAACTATGGCTTCAGCGCTCCCAATCGCAACGCCCCCCTCGCCGAGTTCTATCAGGGCGACTTCAGCCGCCTCCTCGGCCCCACCACCACCTTTCGGGACGCCCTCGACCGGCCCGTCACCCGCGGTGCCATCTACGACCCCGCCTCCTTTCGCCAACTCGCGAACGGCCGCTGGATCGGTGACATCTTCCCCGGAAACCGCATCCCCGTCTCCCGCATCAGCACCGTCGCCCAGCGCGTCAACGCAATCGCCGTCAAACACTACCTCCCCACCATCAAGGGCCCGGACGGCCTCGTCCCCCTCGTCAACAATCAAGTATTCCCCATCTCCGGCAACCCCGAACTCGACCAGTACCAATACTCCGGCAAAGGCGATCACATCTTCAACGAACGCCACAAAATCAGCGGCTCTTACAATCTCAAGGAAGCTCCCCGCCTCATTCTCGACGCCGGCGGCCTCTGGGACACCCGCGAAATCTACGGCGGCCCCCTCGCCAAAACCCGCCGCCGTCCCGATGACGGCTGGTTCGGCCGCGGCGCCTGGGACTGGACCGTCTCCCCTTCCGTCCTCAACAATCTCACCCTCTCCTACAACCGGCGCGGCAATCCCGAGCGCATCCTCGAAGCCGATCGCGACGGAGCCAAAGAACTCGGCATCAAGGGCCTCACCTCCCTCGGCTACCCCAATATCAACTGGGGCGGCGGACCCTTCGTCAGCCTCGAATCCCCGGGCTTCCAAAACGTCAGCTTCCGCGCCGACAATGGCTGGGGCATTCTCGACTCCGTCAGCTTCTCTCGCGGCAAGCACTTCCTCAAAGCCGGCGTCGACTTCCGTCACAACCAGCAGAACCGCCGCCAAACTCCCTCCTCTTCCTTTAACTTCTCCGCCCGCGGCACCGCCATCCCCAACGAAGCCTTCTCCGCCAATCAAACCGGCTACGCCTTCGCCAGCTACCTCCTCGGCATCGTCGATAGCGCCAGCCTCACCGACCCTGTCGGGCTCGGCGGCCGCCGCAACTACATGGCCCTCTACTTCCACGACGATTACAAAGTCACCTCCAACCTCACCCTAAACCTCGGCCTCCGGTGGGAGTATCAGCCCCCCGTCTACGAAGTCAAAGACCGCCTCTCCAGTTGGAACCCCACCAAAATCGATCCCGAGTCCGGCCTCCCCGGAGCCTATGACTTCGCCGGCACTTGCAAGGAATGCACGGGCCAACGCTACTTCGGCCGCCGCAGCCTGAAAGACTTCGGCCCCCGCATCGGCTTCGCCTGGCGCGTCAAAAAGGCGTGGACCATTCGCGGCGCCTACGGCATTATGTACGAAGGCGATTCCCCGAACGGCTACAACGCCGTGCCCCTCGGCAAAGCCACCAGCGTCGCCTGGGGTGGCACCTACCTGCTCGCCTCGGACCCCGTCCGCCCCTGGGCCGGCATCTTCAACTGGGACAACGGCTTCCCCACTGATCGCTTCCAACCCGCCGGCTACGACGTCTCCTGGGGCAACCGCCAGCGGCCAGGAATGATCGACGCCAACTACGGCCAAACTCCCTACATTCAAAACTTCACCTTCAACCTCCAACGCGGCCTCGGCAAATACGTCGTCGATCTCGGCTACGTCGGCAACAAAGCCACCCGCCTCCGTTTCGGCGAGCTGCAGCGTATCAACCAACTTCCTGCGTCTGTCCTTTCCCAATACGGCACCCGGCTCAACAACCAAGTCCGCAATGCCGCCGAAGCCGCCTCCAATGGCATCCGCTACCCGTACCCCGGGTTCGTCGGCACCGTCGCCTCCGCGCTCCGCCCCTATCCCCAACTCCAGGGCAATCAGACCGTTCAAGTTTATGGAGCGCCCCTCGGCTTCTCCACCTATCACGCCGTGCAGGTCGTCGTGAACCGGGAGTATGCCAACGGCCTCACCCTCTACTCCAACTACGTATTTTCCAAGCAGATGACGAACACCGAAAGCTCCCTCATCGGCGACAATGATTCGAAACCCCTCGACTACTACAACCTCAAACTCGAGAAGATGATCGGCCAGAACGACCGCACCCATACCTTCAAGACCTACCTCAGCTACGACCTCCCGTTCGCTCGCGGCAAAGGATGGACGAACCGCCTCCTCGGCGGCTGGAACGTCGCGACCATCGTCAACTACGCCTCCGGCGAGCCTCTCGAATTCACCGGATCGTCGCCCCTGAGCGGAGGCTGGAACGGTGCCGTCAACCGCCTCAACGTAGCCGCCGGACCTTTGAAGGCCGATGGCTTCAACCGCAACAACTTCGAACTCTCGAGCGCCCTCTCTCCCGGCAACCGATACCTCAACCGCGCGGCCTTTAGTGACCCCGCGCTCATCCCCCTCACCCTCGGCACCGGTGCGTACCGCTACTCCCAGGTCCGCGGCTTCGGCAACATCAGCGAAAACTTGACCCTCACGAAATCGGTTGCCCTCACCGAGACGGTCCGCTTCCAGCTGCGCGCCGAGTTCTTCAACCTCTTCAACCGCCATCAACTCGGCGGCATCACCACCGGCATCAACAACCCGAACTTCGGACAAGTCACCAGCGTCTCAGGCAGCCGCCAAGCCCAAATCAGCGGGCGCTTCGATTTCTAGCACTCCCGCCTGATGCCACGCCGACCCTGGTTGCGGTGGTGATACATTACTTTGCAAGAGGGATGATCGCAATGTGGCTTCGTTATTTCGTGTTGATGGCAATAACGCAGGTGGGTTCCTTGGGGCAAGCGGAATCGGCTCGCATGACAGGCACCATCAGCGATCCATCGGGTGCCAGTGTGGCCCGAGCCAGGTTGTCCCTGACGCAGGAATCCACCGGGGCGCGACAGTCGGTAGTGAGCGGGGCGGACGGGCGTTACTTGACGCTGCCTTTGCGGATTGGGAGCTACCGGGTGGAGGTGCAGGCGGAAGGGTTTCGGCAGTCGGTTCGGCAGGGGGTGGTGCTGGAGATTGGGCAGACGCAGGTGCTGGATTTCCGGTTGGAGATCGGGGCGGCCAGCGAGAGCGTGCAAGTAACGGCGGAGGTGCCGCAACTGTCGACGGTGGATGCGACACAAGGCCAAGTAATCAACAACAGGCGGATTGTGGACATGCCGCTGAATGGACGCGACTATATTCAACTGGCGCTGCTTTCGGGAGGGACGATTCCCGCGACCAACGGCAGCCGGTTTGGAGGATTCTCGGCGGCGGGCCAGCGGGCGAGCCAGAACAACTACATGCTGGACGGGATTGACAATAACAACGTCCAACTGGCGGCGCAGG
>JBKJLJ010000187.1:0-3006 GCA_046597015.1 Bryobacteraceae bacterium | reverse complement strand
GGAGAAGGAACCGGGTAACTGGTTGACCTATTCCGGTAACTTTGCCGGGCACCGCTATTCGCCGCTGAAGCAGATCAACGACCAAAACGCCGCCAAGCTCACGCCGGCGTGGGTGTATCAATCGAACTCGCTGCAGAAGTTCGAAACGACGCCCCTGGTGGTGGATGGGGTGATGTACATTTCGGAGGCGCCGAGCAACGTTACGGCGCTCGACACCCGCACGGGCCGGCCGCTTTGGCGCTATCGGCGCACCCTGCCGGAGGACGTGCGCGTGTGCTGTGGCCAAGTGAACCGCGGGGTGGCGATTCTGGGGGATCTGGTTTATGTCGGCACGGTGGACGCCCATCTGGTCGCACTGGATGCGAAGACCGGGGCCGTGCGTTGGGACGTGACCGTGGCGGACAACAAGACCGGCCACTCGATTACGGTGGCTCCGCTGGCGGTGAAAGACAAGATTATCATTGGCATTGCGGGCGGCGAGTACGGGATTCGCGGCTTTCTGGATGCTTATGACGCCAAGACGGGCAAGCTGGCCTGGCGCTTCTGGACGGTGCCGGCGGCAGGTGATCCGGAGGCAAAAACATGGGCCGGGGATAGCTACAAGCGGGGTTCGGCGGCGACCTGGGTGACCGGCGCGTACGACCCGCAAACGAACCTGCTTTATTGGGGCACGGGGAACCCGGGGCCGGATTGGAACGGCGAAGTGCGGGCGGGTGACAACCTGTACTCGGACTGCCTGATCGCCCTGGATTTGGATACGGGTAAGTTGCAATGGCACTTCCAGTTCACCCCGCATGACCTGCACGATTGGGACGCGACCGAAGTGCCGGTGTTGATCGACGCCGAGTTCCGGGGCAAGCCGCGAAAGCTACTGTTGTTCCCCAATCGCAACGCTTTCTACTACGTGCTGGACCGGACGACGGGAGAGTTTCTGCTGGGCAAAGCTTACGCGAAACAGACGTGGGCCAAGGGGCTGGATGATAGCGGGCGGCCGATCCGACTGCCGGGGACTTCACCGACGGTAGAAGGCACCAAAGTGTGGCCGAGCGTGGCCGGGGCGAATAACTGGTACAGCCCGAGCTACAGCCCGGAGACCAAGTATCTTTACGTGGCCGCGCGGGAGTCGGGGTCCGTTTACTACTTCGGTTCGGCGGAGTTCAAGGCGGGAGAGCAGTTCAACGGCGGGGGGTTCCGCAGCATCGCGGGAGAGGAAGAGTGGGGGGCGATCCGCGCTTTCAAGCCGACAACCGGCGACGTCGCGTGGGAATACAAGCTGTTCACGCCGCCGTATTCCGGGGTGCTCTCGACAGCGGGCAATCTCGTATTTGGCGCGACGGCCGAGGGGCAGATTTTCGCCCTGAATGCTACCGACGGAAAGCCGCTGTGGCGATTCCAGGGCGGCGGGAGCGTGCGGTCGAATCCGATGAGTTACCTGAGCGATGGCAAGCAGTATGTGGCCATGGCGCTGGGCAATTCGCTATATGTGTTTCACGTGCAATGAGCGGTCAGGGTTGGCCGTAGAAGCGCCAACTGGATTGAAATTCCGGGGTTAGCGGTTGCTTGAGGAGAGTCGCCCGAACGAGTTCGACGGGCATGCTGCCGGATTGCAGGATAGTGTCGTGGAAGGCGCGTTCGGTCATTTTTTCGGAGACGACCAGTTCGGTATGGAGCGTGCGGAATTGCAATCCGCCGAGCATGTAGGCGGCTTGATAGAGGGGGGAATAGTTGGCTTCAAACGAGCGGCGGACTTCGGCCGCGGCGTTTTCGCGTTCGTGGCCGACGCGCTCGACGAGGAAGTCAACGCATTGGGCGGCGGTCCATTTTTCGAGATGAAAGTTTAGGCTGAAGAGGATGCGGGCGCAGCGGTGCATCCGCCAGAAGAGCATGCCGATGCGGTTTTCCGGGGTCTGGGGGAAGCCCAGGTCCCAGAGCCGCATTTCCCAGTAGAGGGCCCAGCCTTCGATCCAGAAGGGCGTATAGAAAGCCCGGCGGTAGGGCCGGTAGCGCTGAGTCATGTAGGTTTGCAGGTGGTGGCCGGGGATGACCTCGTGATGAACGGTGGCGCGGGAGAAATGGATGTTGTTGCCGCGCAGGCTCATCAGCTTGGCTTCGTGCGGCATTTCGGCGGTGGGGAAGCTCACGATGATCTGTTCGCCACCGAGGAAGAAGGGGTTGATGCGCTGCTCGGCAGGGGTCATCATCCGCATGCGCCAGATGTCTTTGGTGTAGGCCGGGATCGAGACGAGGTTGCGTTTTTCGAGAAAGTCGATGGCTTCGAAGACTTGGTCGCGGACGAGAGTGGCTTGCTGGCCGGGCGGGACGTAGAGGTTTTTGACGTGCTCGAGCGCTTTCTTCCAATCGTCTCCGAAACCGAGTTCGCGGGAGGCTTTGAGCATTTCGCGGTCGCACCAGGCGAACTCTTTTTCGGCGATCTTGACGAGTTCTTCGGGGCTGTAGGGCACGAAGTCAAAGCGGAGTTCGTCGCGGAGGGCGGCGTCGCCGATGGGGTCGCCGAGGATGGTATCGAGGTCGGTTTTGGGGACTCCGGCTAGTTTCTCGCGGAGGTCGTCGGCGTAGGCTTCGATGGCTTTGCCGAGCTTGGCGAAGGGTTCGGCGGTCCACCAGGAGAAGTTGGGGTCGTAGCCGTTGTAGAAGGTGTTCCATTCTTTCAAGGCTGTTGAGAATTCTCGGGCGAGACGGGCGGCGCGGTTGGCGGTGGTGGGTTTGACGGAGCCTTTGCGGGAGGGGATTTCTTTGCGGAGGCCGGCGATTTGCTTTTCGAGACGAAAGAGGGTGGCGGCGATTTTGGGGGAGTCCGGGGGTTCGACGCGGATGCGGTTGTCGATGAGTTCGAAGATATCGGGGGCGAAGGGGAGGAGGGGGAGGGCTTCGGTCATGCGCTCTTCGACTTGTTGGAGGCGGCGGAGGTCGAGCTTGATGATGTTCGAGAGGAGGACGTGATCCACTTGGGCGTCGTGGGGGAGGGTGGGGAATTTGAGTTCGGCG
>JBKJLJ010000111.1:0-4677 GCA_046597015.1 Bryobacteraceae bacterium | reverse complement strand
TCAATCCCCCGCCCTTCAACTGATACCGGAAAAGCTCCCCCACCGGCGTCGCCAGCGGTGCCAACTCCGGCTTCACACCCTCCGGCAAGTCAATCGAATGCAGCCGCTCCAATACCTGCTGCCGCGCAAAGTAAGGGTCCACCGTATCGTCAAACGTGATCGGGATAAACGAAAGCCCAAACTGCGTGTGCGAGAACGTCCGCACCGCATGCGGAATCCCGCTTAAACCAATCTCCAGCGGCAGCGTAACCTGCTTCTCTACCTCTTCGGCAGCATGCCCCGGGTACAGCGCAATCACGATCACCTGCACGTCCGTCACGTCCGGAAATGCCTCAATCGGCAGCGTCCGAAACGCCACCACGCCAAAGCCCAGGAATACCGCCATAATCAACCCGAAGAACATCTTCTGGTTGATGGCAAACGAAACAAGATTTCTGATCATGAAGGGTCCCTAGTCGCCTACTGCTGCTTCCTGGCTTCCAACTGGCGCAGCAGTAAAGCTCCCGCGCTCACAATCTCATCGCCCGGCGTCAACCCGCCTACCACCCGCATCCGCCCCCCCTCGCTCCCGTCGCCCTTCACTTCCACCCGCACAAACTCATTCGCACTGGCCTTCTTATACGCAAAGTTCTTCTCGCCAATCGCAAATACCGCCGTCGTCGGAACCAGAATGCACTTCTCCGACTCGTTCAAAAACAAACGCACCGAAACGAACATCTCCGGCTTCAAAGTCCGCCCCGGGTTCGCCACTGTAAACCGCACCTTCACCGTCCGCGTCTCGCTATCAATCACCTGCGCCATATACGAAACCTGCGCGTTGAAAACCTTGTCCGGATACGCCGAAGTCGTCAACTGCGCCCGCTGACCCACCTTCACATTCCGCATGTCATGCTCGAAAATATCGGCCTGCGCCCACAGCGTCGAAAGGTCCGAAATGATCACCAGCGGATCATGCTCCGGCTGCACAAACTGCCCTTCGGTCACCCCCCGCTCAATCACCGTTCCCGCCCGCGGCGAAAGCACCGGAATCCGCGGATCCAGCTTCCCGTCCGTCGATGGCGCCACCCCCAAAATCCGCAACGCCTCCTCCGTCCGCGTCACCCGCGCCTTGGCCTTTTCCACGTCCCGCTGCGACTGCTCCACCGCCATCCGGCTCCCCGCCTGATGCTCAAACAAATCCTTCGCCATCCGCTGCGTCTTCAGCGCCAACTCCAAATCCTTGGTCTCCTCCATGTTCTCCGTCATCGCCGCCGCCGCGTCCCGGCTATTGAGGAAGAACAGCCGATCCCCCTTCCGCACTTCGCTCCCAATCTTGACCGCCAGTTGCTGCACCTGCCCGTTGACCGGTGCAATAATCCGCGCCACTTCGTCCTCGTTAAAGCCCAGCTTCCCCGTCGCCGAAAGCACCACCTGCCGCAACTCTTCGTGCACCTTTTCGAGCTTCAGATTGTGGAGCATTTCGCCCTCCACTTTCAACACCGCTGGTCCCTCCGTCGTGGACTTCTCCTCGGCCGGAGCTTTCTTCTCAGCAACCTTCTCCGGCGGTTGATCTTTCTGACATCCACCCAAGCCCAGTGCTAACAGGCCCACACTCATCCATCCAAGCAGCGTTCTCAATCGATGATCTCCTTGTTCACACTGGCGTTCAGACTCACCACCGACCGCCGATAATCCCCTAAAGCTTCCTGGTAACTCTGCATCGAATCGTTCAGCGCCCGCTGCGCGTCCAGAAACTCAAGCAAACTAGAAGCCCCCGCCCGATACACATAATCGGCCGTATCCCGCGCCTTCCTCGCCGAATCGAGCAAATCCCGTTCAATGCTCTCGACCAGCTCTCGCGCCGAAACAAACGCTTCGTACGCCCCGGTCACTTCGTTCTTCGCGTTCGCCGCCAGCGCCTCCAACTGCCGCGCATACAACCGTTGCTCAGCCTGCACCCGCGCAATCTCGCCCTGGTTCTTGTTGTTCACCGCCAACGGAACACTCAAAAAAACGCCCATCGAATTCGACGTCCCGTTCACGCCCTGCTGCCGCCGATACTCCGTCCCATACGTCAAGTCCACCTTGCCATTGGCCAATTGCAGCTTCAAATCCGCCGCGTTCCGCATCTGCGTCAGCCGCACCGTTTGCAACTCCGGCCGCGACTCAATCGCCAATTCGTGCAGCTTTTCCAGCGGCATCGTCGCCGGTGCCAACGGAACTTTCAACTCACCCACAATGTCGATCGGCTGCCCTAACGCCTGTGGCCCCAGCAGCCCTTGGATCCGCGTCCGGGCCCGCGTCACTCCCAACAGCGCCCGCTGCACCTGTCCCCGAAACTGCAACATCGCCACCCGCGACCGCACCAACTCCAGCGGCGAAACCGACCCCGCATTTACCCGCGCTTCGTTAATCCGAAAGAGATCTTCGTACGTCTTCAGAATCTCCCGCGCCAATGCCAGGCTCGCCTTCGCTTGAATCAGGTCCACGCACCCATTCACCACATTCACCCGCAATCCCCGAATCGCCTCCGCCAACCGCGACTCCGCGATCTGCCGGTTGAACTGCGCCGTCTCCACCCGATACTCCCGCTTCTTCGCCCGCTCAATCAAAAAATCGATGCGAGCGTTTACCTCGTTCGGGCCCGCATTATTCAGCGTGCTGTACCGCGTCCCCAGCACGTCCAAATGATCAGCGCCTAAACTCAACACCGGGTTCGGCTTCAGCCGAGCCGTAATCACCGTCGCCTCTGCCACCGGCACGTTCGCCCGTTCCGCCAACACGCTCACGTTGTTCGCAATCGCCTCGGCCACCGCCTGCTCCACCGTGAGCAATCGGGCCTGCCCTAAACAGGGGTCAGGGAGAAGCAGCAAGAAAGCCGCTGGAAGTATGAAAAGAACCAAGAGGCGACGAAGCATGCAGACGACTTAAAGTCTACCGCACCGCACTAAGAAACCAATGCTCCACCCAATCCATCGCTCGCCGAACCGAATCCAGGGTAGGTGAATGACCACTTCTATGATTAATAAATCCTAACCCCTGCGTCGAAAACAAGGGCCGCGCCGCATCTAAGTAAGCCATGCTCTTATCCCCGTCCGCCGAGTCCCCCGCGATCAGTAAGAACGGCCGCGGCGCCAGCAGCCCTACTAACTCATGCTGATCCGTCCCCGCCGGCGCTTCCTTCAGCCTCTCCCCCCAGTACCAGTAGTCCTCGTAGTTTGAATACCCAAACCCCATCCCCGGCTCCGAAGCCACCGCGACCCCGATCCGCGGGTCCATCGCCGCCGCGTACAGCGTCATCTTTCCTCCCAACGAATGCCCCATCATCGCGATCCGCCCCTTATCCACGTCCTCCCGCGCCACTAGGTAGTCCACCAGCCGCTGCGCATCCCAAACCCATTTCCCCAGCCCCGTGCAGCCCGGATGCCGCTCCGCCAGGTTCGCCACCGCCTCGGCATAGCTCTCGCCGTAGCTCTCCCCGAACCACCGAATCGCCACCGCCATATAGCCCCTCTGCACCGCCAGATACGCGAAACTCCTCACCCCCGGCCCCGCAAAATTCCGCCTCCCCAGGTTTCGCCCCGCCGGCGCATCCACGTCGTAGAACGGCACAATCACCACCGGCAACTTCCGCGTCCCCGACCCCGCCGGCCGCATCACCAGCACTTTCTCCCCGCCTCCTAACTCAACGCCCAGATACCCCAGCGTCCCCTCGTAGTTCGACTCCCGAAATGTCTCCACCACCTTGAACTCCGGCACAAAGCCCTTGCCGTAAGGGCTCCCCAGTAACTTCGCCCACTTCTCCCGCAACCCGCTAACATCGCTGACCACGGGCATCGCCGCCACCTTCGGCCGCGCCGCAAACGGAGCAAACCAATCGCCCTGATTAACTAACTTCTCTTCCGCCCCCGGGTCATTCCGCACCACCCGAAACCCCGTGTACTTACTCCGCCGCCCCGGCTCCGTCGACGACCGAAAACCCTTCGTCCAACCCGTCGCCGGCGTCAAAAAGCTCCCGCCCCGAATCACCCGCTCCACCCCTCCCGATGGCCCCGCCGGGTCGGCGCTCACTTCCACGTTCCCCGCCGCGTCGAACCAATCCTCGCACCACTCCCAAACATTCCCCAGCAGATCGTAGATGCCCCGTCCGTTCGGCTTCCCCGCCCCCGCCTCTGCCGTACCCTTCGCCCGCGGCTCCGCCAGCGCGGCCATGCTCTTCGTATTCGCCGTCCCCAGCCGCCCGTCGCTCTTCTCCTCGCCCGCCGCCGCCATCCACTCCGCCTCGGTCGGCAACCGATACCCGTTCCGTCGCCGATCCGCCCGCCCTGTCGCCGGGTCATACACGCTCAACAACCCCTCCCGCTCGCTCCGCCGATTGCAGTATCGAATAGCCTCCCACCAACTCACGTTTTCCACCGGCCGCTTCTCCCCTTTATAAATCGCCGGGTTCCGCCCCATCAGCTTCTCGTAATCACCCTGGGTAACTTCGGTCGCCCCTATCAGGAAGGCGCGCGTACTCACCCTCACCGCCACCCCGCTCCGCGCGTCCACCCGCTCCGCCGCCCCCGCCGGCACCCGCACCATCTCCTCGCCCCACGCCCATCCCGCCGTCCACAGTATCAATCCCGCTATCCGTTTCATAAGATAGCAGCGTACCAATTCCGTGATACCGTCTCTGCATGCCGACCCCGGCCCGCT
>JBKJLJ010000059.1:0-4286 GCA_046597015.1 Bryobacteraceae bacterium | reverse complement strand
GGGAGTTCCGAACGGACTTCGACGGATTCGGAGGTGGAGCCGAGTTCGAGTTGGGCGTCGACGCGGAGGACTTCGGCGACTTTGAGGGTGAGGCCGGCGCGGGTGGATTTGCGGAAGCCATTGGCTTCGAAGCTGATTTGGGAGGCCCCGATGGGGAGGTTGGGACGGGTGTATTGGCCGGCGTCGTTGGTGGTGGTTTCAAAGCGAGCGCGGGTGTCATTTTGGAGGATGACGACCTTGACCGAAGGGACGGCGGCGCCGGTGGGATCGGTGACGGTGCCGGTGAGGGAGGCGCGATCCAGTTGGGCGAAGAGGGAGGGAACGGTGAGAAGTACGAGAACCCGAAGCATGGCTGAATTATTATTCAGGGTGGTGGGGAGATGCAACTGCGGTTGCTGACTGGTGCTACTTTTTCTCGTTACGGTGTGCGCGGAGCCAGCGGGAGAGTTCGATGTCGGCGTCGCGGATTTCCTGGGGGCGGTCGAAGCGTTCGCTGATGCGGCGGACGCAGCGGATGGCGAGTTCGGCGGCGCGGCGGCCGAGGGAGGTGGGGCCGGCTTCGGTTACGACCTCGCGGAGGATCAAGTGAGCCCGCCAGAGTTCTTCCTGGTCGTCCTTGAGCTTGCGTTCGAGGGCGGCTTGGCGGAGGCGTTCGGGGGCCGTCAGGCGAGTGTCTTTGGCTCCGTAGAAGAAGTATGTCTGGAGCTGATCCCACAGCCGGTCGTTAAAGAAGACGCGCTCGTTATGGTCGGAGAGAAACTGGGCCAAGGCGAACTTGGCTTCGAGGGCTTCGGTGCCCGGGGCGTCGGCCCGATAGGCCTCGCCATAGAGAACGGCCAGACGGCGCATGCGGGTTGCGCGGTACCCGACGCCCAGAGAGGCGAAGATTTGCGCGGACTCATCGAACTGGTTTTCGCGGGCCAGGCGGACGGCCAGGGAGTAGCGCACGAGATTGAGTTGGGGTGCCTTCGGGTATTTTTCGATGAAGGCGCGGAGCGCTTCGATCGGGGCTTCGGCTTCGAGAAGCAGGTTTCGATCCCAGCCGGTGGTGACGCCCCAATAGATCGATTGATTACCTACTTCGCCATACCGTCCATCCGAGCTTCCGTTTTCGGCGGCTTTAGGAGGGCTCCAGAGAGCGTGGCGAAGCTGCTCGACGGGCTGGCCCAACTTCTGGTAGACGCCGCAGAGGCCGTAGGCAGCGGCGGCCTTCTGGGTGGGGCTGGCCCGACGGGAGAGCGAAAGAGTCAAGAGCGGAGTTTCGGCGGCGGCGTACTGGCCGGAGAGAAAGTGAGACGAGGCGAGCATCCATAGAAAGTCCGGCTCCTGGCGGATCGCGGCGTTGGACGGGATGTTGGCGGCCAAGCGAACCGCGGCGGGCGGGTCTCCGGCGCTGAGCGCCACGCGCATGCTGAGCAGGGCGAGGTCGTTTGCTCCGATCTCGGTGCGGAGGAGGAGGCTGTGCTTTTCGAGCAACGATTTGATGCGGTTGTAAGGAATGGTGGAGCGCTCGTCTGGTTGCCGGTCGAGCGAGTTGTCGCGGTAACGGCTCTCGCTGCTGGCAGGATTGGTGGCGAGGTGAATAGCGAAGGCCGCATGGCGCGCCGTATCGAAATAGCTTTCGAGTTCGGCGAGAAGCTTGGGGCCGCCGTCTTGGCCATAGGTTATGGCGAGCGAGTTTTCGAGACTTTCCCGGCTGAAGTTCGAATCGGGGCGGTTGAGTTCGTCGAGATAGATCTTGCCGGCGGCGGCCTGCTCGCCTGTCAGAAAGTGGCAGTAGGCGAGCCAACCGCGGGCTTCGCTGCGAAAGCCGGGGAATTTTGATCGGCTGAGGAAGGCTCTGAGCTTCTGCTTGGCGGAGGGAAAGGCGTCGTTGCGGAGATCGATTTTGGCGTCGAGGAGGTCCACTTCTTCGCGTTCTTGCGGAGTCAGAGTGGTGGCGGCCTTGGCGGCGGCGAGCGTCTTTTGGGCGAGCCGGAAATCGCGAGGCGGATCGAAGGGGGAATCGGGACCGGAGATCTCCCGGTAGGCGGAGCGCAGTTGGGCGAGGGCCGGCGCGGCGGGGGTGGTGGCCATGCCCGCGTAAGGGAGGATAGATTTGCGAACGGGAGGTTTGGCGAAGTCGGAGGCTTGTTTGCGGAAGGGCATCCAGAAGTGGGCGTTGAGGTATTCACGGAGCGAGGAGTCGAAGCCGCAGGCCCAGGCCAGGCCGAAGGAGAGGAGAAGGCCGAGGGGAACGCGTTTCATGGGACTTCCTGGAGGGTGAAGGTTGCTGGCCGCGGCGTTACGGCGCGACCGAGATAGAGGCGATTTCGACCGCAGTACGGCGGCAGCGTGAAAGCGATTTCCTGGGGGCCGGCGAGGCGAGCGGGGCCGCGTTCGGACGGGACAAAGTAGTCGACGGCGACGGTGCTGAGCAACTGGAAGCGGGTGGGGCGGGGGGAGAGGCGGGGAGAGTTCACAAGGTACAGATCGACGCAGGAGACCGCGGCGCAGTCGGCTTTGACCGCGCGGATTTGGGCGGGTTCCGCGGTGCTGCTTTGGCCTTTGGCGGCCCGCACGATGTCGGCGGGTGGCATGGCGAGGGGCTCGGAGGTGCCGGGCCAGCGGAAGAAGAGGACTCCAGCGCAGAAGCCGCCGAGAGAGCGGACCTGTTCGACGGCGGTCTGGATGGATTCGGGAGTGGCGAGGGTGAACTCGATGGCGGCGCCGGGGGCGAACTCGGTGTAGGCGACTTTTGTGCGGCGCACGGCTTCGTAGCGGAGAACGACTTCGCGGGCGGGGGTGAGCGAGGTGGAGGCTTTGAAGTCCGGGAGCAAGGCGAGGTGGATCGGCTCGGCATCGCGGATGTTGATGTAGGAGACGAGTTCGGGGCCGGGGACAAAACGGGCTCGGCCGAAGGTCGAGATGCCGATGCGGAAGCGGCGGCGGAAGCGTTGGAAGACCGGGTTCCATTTTGCGGCGTTGAAGGGGGCGGCGATGGCGGAATCGGGGCGGTCTGTGCGGGGATCCTGGACGTCGTAGAACTGGGGGACGAACTCGTCAACTTCCTGAATGACGGAGGCGATGGCGGTGGAGGGGCGGAACCAATCGAGCAGAGCGGTGATGGAGAGTTCGGTGCCGGGGGGGAGGCCTGCCTTCACTTGCCGGAGGAAGGCGGCGTACTCGGGGAGCGAGCGGCTGGGGCTGTCGATATCCAGTTGGATACCGGCGAGCGGGAGGCCGCGGCGGCGAGTTTCGAGCGCGAGCGCGCGGACGCGATCAAGCAGCTTGGGGATCAACTGCGCTGGAGGCAGGCCAGAGCCGTCGTAGCGGAAGACAAGCCAATAGGCGCGCGCGGCGGGAGGATTGTCGGGGAGATTGCCGAAGACTTCGATTGGATGGGTGTAGTCCTTCCGGAACCCTCCGCTATAATGGTAGACGACGTCGACCGGTGGCCCAGGGGCGGCGTCGCCGAAGTGCCACACCCAGAAGCCGATGTTCCAGGCGGCGGGGAGCGGCCCAGGAGCCGGTTTGGAGGCGCAGCTACCCGCCAGTATGGCCAGGGCCAGGAGCGGGAGGAAACGACCCATCAGCGCTATCCGAAGAGCGGCTCGATCTCGCGGCTGACGATCATCTTCTGCGCCGCGAACGGTTCGATGTAGTAGAAGTCGCGGCCGGACGGCGTGCCGCTGATCTTCTTCCGCCAGTCAATGCCCATGGCGGAATAGATCGTCGTGGCAATGTCTTCCATGTAGATGGAACGCTTGGCGCCCCATCCGGCGTCGAGGATCTTGGAGCCATCCTCATTCGTCTTGCCGATGATCTGCCCGCCTTTCACGCCGCCGCCGGCGAAGAGGCCGGAGAAGGCGTATTGGTAGTGGTCGCGGCCCTTCAGGCCCGTCGTGATGACGCCCGGGGTGCGGCCGAACTCGCCGGCGGAGATGACCAGCGTTTCCTCCAGCAGCGACCGGCCATCGGGACGCTTGCGGGTGGCAAGATCTTCGAGCAGATTCGATAACGCAGGGTCCAGCTCAGCGCATTGCTTGTAGATGTTCTTCCGCTGGTAGATGTCGGAATGGTGGTCCCAGCCGTTGTGCTGCAGAAAGATGAAATGCGTGCCGGAGTCGGCTTCGACGAGGTTGCGGGCGATGAGGCAGGCATCGCCGAGCGGGGTGGATCCGTAGCGGGTCTTTTCTTCCGCCGTGAGGCGAAACAGCGGGGCAGTGCGCGGATCGACGAGCAAGCGGACGGCGGATTCGTAGTGATCGTTGTAGTCGCGATAGGCCTTGGCTTGGAGCGAGCTA
>JBKJLJ010000058.1:0-4265 GCA_046597015.1 Bryobacteraceae bacterium | reverse complement strand
GGTCCAGTCCTTCACAGGGAGGTGTGTTCATAATACGGTAGTTTTGTGAACACCCAAAATCACCGGAACCGTGGCCATGTTCTCAATGAGTTCGAGCGAGTCCGCGCGGAGGGTTTTGTGTACAGCAAGGCGTTGCCCACTTTCCGGTATGCCCGTTTTATGACCACAATCGCAGCGTCAGCCGCCGACCTTCGGATTTGGCGACTTTTGGTTGGTGTGGATTCTTACGGATTGCCGACCAGTCGTAAGGGAGAGAGACTCATACTGTGCTTTGCGCCTTGGTTTGAGGCCAGAATACAAATCCCGTGATCTGGCTACTTCGCTTGGCTGGGAGGATGATAGGGATCGGGCGTACCCATCGCAATTGGGGGATACTTCTTCAAGCTCGCCTCAAAATCACTCCGGCTTTTCATCATTGGGTTGGTGACCCAACCATGGTGGGACAGCTCGTCATGCTCTTCCTTAAGGTCCGTGAGCAGGTTGATGATTTTTGGGAGCGGCAGTATTTGGGGCGGGTCGTACATGGTCACCTGCCAAATGAGGTGCATTTTCCAGTTCCGCCATTTCACCGCATGCAGACGGTCGGACACATAGGCGACGAACCCTTCGCGATTTGACTTTTCCTGTTTGCCAAGGAAAAACTCCAGCTGATCCACGCCATCAATGGGCCGGTCTTTCGGGGTTTCGGCGCTTCCTACGTGGGCGAGTGTAGTGAACAAATCAAGGATGTGGACGATCTCATTGTTCACCCGGCCGGCGGGAATCTTGCCCGGCCAGCGGATGATGAATGGCGCGCGGAGCGAGGCCTCCATCGCAGTGAAATACGTGCCACGCCATGGACCACTGTCGCCCTTCCAGGGGTGCCTCGCCTCAGGACCGTTATCACTGGTGAAAATGACGATCGTATTATCTTCGATTCCGGCTTCCTTGATCGCGTCGAGGATCTGGCCGGTGCGATAGTCCATTTCGGCCAGGCAGTCGGCCCAATCACCGTTGCCCGTCTTACCTGCGAATTCTGGATTCGGCAATGTCGGAAGGTGAAGTAAGGAGAACGGGACATAGGCGAAAAAGGGCTTGCCCGCGCTCGCATTCTTCTTGATGAAGGCGACGGCGCGCGTCGTAATTTCCTTTTCCATCTTCCGCCGGTGATCCAGGTCCAGTTCGCCTACCTGCCGTGGCTTTTCACCCTTGCGGGCCTCGTAGATGGGTTCTGCTGGGACCATTTTCGGGTCCCAGCCCTGTTTTGATCCAACAGACGGCCAGACGGAATGGGTGTCGTTCAGCTCGGGCCAGAAGGCCTCGTTGTAAGTGCGCGGGATGCCGTACCACTCATCGAAGCCTCGATTGGTCGGAAGCCGTGCTTCGGCGCTGCCGAGATGCCACTTACCCCAAATTCCCGTGGCATACCCCTGCGCTGAGAGGAGTTGCGCTAGCGTAACTTCCCAGAGCGTCAGCCCTTCGGGAACGCCTCCTCTCGGAACGCTGTGGGTGCCAGATCGGATGGGATAACGGCCTGTCATTAGTGCGGAACGCGATGGAGTGCACTGGGCCTCGACGTTGAAATTCAGTAGCCGCATACCCTCGCTGGCAAGTTTGTCGATGCGCGGAGTAGGGGCGCCACGAAGGATACCGCCGCCGTAGACGCCAAGCTCGCCATAGCCAAGATTGTCCGTGAGCATCAGGACGATATTTGGTTTTGTGGTTTCGGCACTCCGCTCCTTCGCCTGCGATGCCTCGGCGAGTTGTTCTTTATCAGCGCGGAAGGAGGTGAAAAGAGCGGAGCCCAGAACGGTCTTGGCCAAGTCACGTCGAGTCATTTAGCGAGTTTATCGTAAATTTTCAGCGGCTGGGATCGATTGTTTTCGAGCGACGCACCATCCGAAAGGTGGGATGTTTAGCGTCAACTTGCCGCACGACGCCTACTCGTGGATTGGAGATCGCGACTGACCGGCGCGGGTTGGGAACGATATGTGGTTATCGGAAACTGCCATGGTCGAGTTGCCCTAGAAGCCAAAGATTAAAACGAGTGTGACGTTTTCGCCAGGATCCTTACCTCTACCCTATATAGCCCATTGATCGTCTCCGCCAAAACAGTGTCATAAGAGTCGCCGACCGTGCCAACCGATGTTTCGATGCCCGCCTCGGCCAGACGCGTGGTGTACTTCAGGGAAAGATATTGGCATCCACGATCGGAGTGGTGGACCAACTTGCCGTCGCCGACGGGCCGGCGCTCAGAGAGAGCCTGCTCCAAGGCGTCGAGCACGAACCCCGGCATGCGCACTCCGGCTGGCTCGCCAGCCGACGATCCGCCTAGCGTAGGCGTCAAGAACAAACGCCACATAAACGAACCCGCTCCAGGTTGCCACATAAGTGAAATCGGAGAGCCAAAGCTGATTTGGTGCCGGAGCATGAAACTGCCGCTGCACCAAATCCAGCGGACAAGGAGCCGGTCATCCTGGCTCAGGGGCTTCTGCTGCCGACCGGAATCGCGCAGCATCCAGCAAGTGGGGAACTCTATGTGCTCACGCTACCAGGGGTGATCTTCCGGTTGCCAGCTCCGTGGTTGGGGGGGACGTAGAGTATCGTAGATCTACAGCCAGCAGCGTTGGGCTCTGTCGTCGGTCAGTCCAGCGTCAACTATGTCGTCGCAACGCCTGACTCACGGTTTTTGTTACCGACGCGCACCGTTGCCTCACGAAAATGCGGATCGGAATAGGTATCCGAAATGACTAACTGCATGAGTCAAAGGCCCAAGCTTTTCAACGCAGCTCGTTCCTTCTCGAAATCTTCCATAGTGTAGTCTTCGTAAATGCCATAAACTTTGAGAAAGCCATCGAGTTGGATGCGGGCGAGCCCAAGCATACGGCATACTTCCGGCTCGGTAATACGGCCAGCCTTAAGCTGTTCAACCACAAAGGTTTCGAGCACCTTCCGGGAAAGGTCCCCAGTAGGAGCAAGGCGCGAACCAATATCGTCGGGAATTTCCAAGTCCACGTTCATAGGACGATCCTTCTTCTCTCTCCACCATACCGGATATAGCTGGGGCTGTCACGAACTCAGATCCGTAGGTAGGAAAGCGTTCTGCAAATCCTTCAAAGCGGGCAGGGACTTACCGCCCCAGCTCTGCCCCGCCAAGGTCGAACCATACAAAATCCGCATCATGGTCGAGCGAGCGTTCTCCCGGTTGAAGGATGAATTCGGTGCCGACAGCATTCGCGTACGGGCAGCCCAGAAAGTGATGGCCCACCTGATGTTTAGCGAGTTCGCCCTTACTGTCGACCAACTTCTCCGCTTGAACACCTCGTCTGATTACGCTTTAAGCAGATATATTTAGGATGGCAATAGACCCGTATTCCTAAAACCCGACCTATGGAATATTGGCTGCCACTCGGCCCCGAAATGAACTTTCCACCGCTCGCTACCACGTATCTCACGCGTTTTGCACCGAGCTCTGCAAGTCCCTCACAAGCAGTTCACATTTATTTCGTCTTTATTTTCAATATATTGAAAATATTCACCGGAATCAAATAGATTTCTAGTGATGGAGTAAATCCAGGAAAAGCCCACTGCGCCCAATCGGCCACGTGGGCTTTTTCATTTCCCCACCAGGAGACTAAAATGCAAGAAAACACGTCCATCGACGGCCTCACCGAAGAGCAACGCAAAGCGCGTCGAGCCGAAATCAACCGGCAAAACGCCCAGAAAAGCACCGGCCCCAAAACCACGGCCGGAAAAATGAACTCCCGCCTCAACAGCTTAAAGAATGGCAGCCGCACCGTCATCGTCGACAATACCGGCGGCCCCGGCTTAGCCCTCCTTTATGGCGAAGACCCCACCGAATATCGCAATATGACCGCCGAATACTCGCGCGGTTTAGCTCCCCGCGACCGCGTCGAAATGGGCATCGTTCAGCGGATCGTCGATGCCCAGTGGCGCAGCCTTCGCAATTCGCGCCTCCAGACGCTGGAACTCGAAGGCTGCCTCAGCGAGGTCCGCGAAATCGAACACCCCGGCATGTCCGCCCAAATGGAAGGCGACATCGACCTCGTCAGCGCTACCCGCATGGCCTTAAACTCGAAGTTCCCCCAGCAACTCGAACGGCAGGCCGCGGGCCTTCTCCGGATCATCAGCGCCAGCCTCCGAGAGCTCAGTATGTATCGCAAGCTCAATCCTTTGCCCCAACCGCCGGTTCGGCCCCGGACCGAGTACCTCGGGCCCAACGTCGGACCCCTGGAACAAACCGTAAATACCGACCAAACTGAAAC